>JAGGUS010000127.1 GCA_021158375.1 Thermoprotei archaeon | reverse complement strand
TCCATGAAGCGTCACCAAGAGGCCACATTTCACCCTTCCGAATTGTAGTAAGGCCCAGGGTTCAAGACCTTTAGAATCAAAATGTAAATCATCAATTACTATAAAGCCAGGACTCCTCTCCAATATGGTTATATCTAAATTATCCATAAGGCCACGGCCTATTCTAGATTCCTCATAATTAACTCGTATGCTTTCATAGGTAAAGTATTCCGGTGGCAAATATATCTCATCGGAGTGCTGTATGAGAGCTATCTTTACGTTCTGTACAAATGGTAGTAAGCTCACTAAGGTTGTAGTCTTACCTGAGGAAGGCACACCAGTTATCAAGCCCGTTCTTTTAAAGTTTATTAGTGATACCAAGTAGGCGGCCACTATTGCAGGTATGCATCCATTCGCGATAAGCTTAGGCAAGGGATAAAGCGAGAAGTCAAGACGCCTTATACTGATGGTAGTCTTAGAGACTGCATCAGGGGCGAGTAATATAGAGAAACGAAAACGAGTCTTACCTCGAGCAATAGTGACTCTTCGTCTTGGTAGTGCATAGTTAACATAGGAACCAGAAATTAGAGCGATACGCTCTATGAGAGAGAGTATATCGTCAACATGTAAATTAGTCCTCAGGAGACCATATTTACTATGCATTACATCGATATAGTCTTCATTTACGAAGATATCCTCAATTTGAACGTCATTAAGTAGAGGTTCAAGTTCCTTTAAACCTTGCTCTCGGAGGATGAAGTAGCGGAGTTCTTTAGAGTTTATATCATACACGTTTACCTTACCAGAACGTATTTCTTCAACTAACCTTACTAATTCTTCATGTGAAATAGGAGGCTCCGGCTCTCTTACAATATATCGTCTATCACGAGTTATGATCACAGGAAGAGTGAGGCCAAATACTTTTATAGTGTAACTATCGAGGATCTCTACATCCTTTAATACCTCACAGGCATGTAGATCTTTCATAAGCTAGACACCTCGTAAAGATAGTGTACCGTTACAGTAAGAAGCTACTACTCCCTTAGGAATACGAATGACCACATCACAATATCCATTAGTTATAATTACGTGTGTGCCATTTACTAGACATGTAATATCAGGGGGTAAAGTTATTGTCACAGAATAGTAATTTGCTAACCTTATCTTATCTAGCGAAGTCTCAATTAAGTTTCTGATTAAGAGAAGCCTCTCCTTATATACCTCTAACTTCCAGAGATTAGTTAAGGAGTAAAAACAGTTTATGAGTAATATACCGGAAATCAAGAGAGAGCCTAAGATCAGAGGCTCTAGGAGATCCATATAGGCTCACCCGAATACGTTATCATGACTAATATATAGTTATCTTTGATGTTAAGCAGAATATGGTCTTGAAAAAGAATAAAGAGGTGATCTGTTGAGAATTGAATATAGGAATTATTGAATAGAGGAGCAGGAGTAAATATATCTAGGCTAATCTCATAACTATTTCTAACCTTCTTTATGATTATGTGTATTTTCGGCGTAAGTTTTATGAATAATCTATTCTCATGACGTATGACCGTATGATTGTACTTGTAATAGGTAGTCGGAGGTAATTTATTTAAGTCAGAGAGGTTTATGGAGCAGTCATATACCGTGAAGAAAATTCCATTTACTATTATGTATTTCCTATCCCATGTTATAGCATTAATAAACGATTCATACCGAGTAGGAATGCTGAGTATATTTAGTACATAACTTAAGCACAGAATTGTAGCCAACATACATGCAGATGAAATAATTAACGTCTCCATAACTATTCACCTTTAAGGAGCTCATTTATGATCTCATCTATGTTATTGCTAGTCTTGCGTTCTACCTTTATACTATCTATAATAATGCTAACGTCGTAGCCATCCGCATATATCTCCATAGAACTTTTAACATTATGATCTTTTTTACTAGAAGGAGAAACCTCTATTTCTAAGTAGGGCTCTTTAGAACGAGAACGTAAGACAAAAATAAGTATTGCTATGATAATTACTATGGGTAAACTCATGATAATTACCCATAGTAATTTGGTAACCATCAGATATACATATAATTCACTATGGGTATATGAGCTATTGGGCATCAAATACTTCTTAAATTTAACGTCAAAATGAAAGAGGCTTTGAGCCTATGAAGGTCATTAGCGTAACAAGCGGTGCAAAAGGAGGTACTGGTAAAACAACTGTATTACTCAATACTGCAGTTTTTCATGCTATTTTATCACAAGAAAAATTTAGGAGATACGTGTTACTTGTAGATGCAGAAGCGAATACTGGAACTGCTACTATGCTCATTTCACGAGAATTGTATCTAAAACTTAGAAAGGCCGAAGAAAAAAGTTTGATGGACTACTTATTGAACGAGAATATTGATGTAGAAGACGTTCTATACGTTATAGAGTTCAAAGATCTTGGTTACGCCATGTTTTTGGCACCATTTGTAGCCCCAATAGAAATAACATCAAAGATAACCAGATTATCAGTAAAAGAGATTTATTCCAAGATGATACTCTTTATAGATGAAGTAACAAATAAGGTGGCATTAGATGCCATATACATAGATTTGCCAGCATTAACGTTCCCTCATGACCTCGCTTTAGCTATGTTCCTTCTAAGCGATCTAATAATACCTGTAGGTACGCCAGATCCAGCATGTCTCTTATCGTTATATAGCACTATTACAATAATAAAAGATTATATAGAGCCTCCCCCGCAAATAGCGCCGTTAGTACTGAACAAAATAAGCGCTACTAATGCTGTTGAGCCAACAACAAGGCTTCACTATAAGGCGCTCTACAGGAAGTTACTAGGAGTACCAGTATATGAGATACATGAAGATGAGAACATAACTAATGCTAGGAGCGCAGGCATGATAGAGATATTAGCTAAGAGTTTAAAGTATAACGATACGGTAAGAACTTTGATTAAGTATGCACAGAAAATAGTCTCACATCCTATTGAACATAGAGAAAGAAAGCTATTAAGTTTTGAGAAAGTCGATGCAATGCTCAAATCGCACGCTGAAAGAGCTGAGGAGGCGGAAACTCTACTCCTTACTCTACTCAGATCAAGGGGGAGGAAGCCATTATGATGAGCATAACTAAAATTGTAGTAATAGTAGCTATTATCACCGCCATAATGATGGTATCAGCAGGAATGAGCATTATTAGAGACATGGAGAGCAATAATGTATGGATTGCCTATTGTAACTTCTATAATGTAGTGAAGATGATAGAAAATGCTAGAAAACATAGCTTTTTTAGACGTGAATATGTAGTAAAGATGCCTGAAAAATTTGCATTAGAGTTTACAAAGAGATCAGTAATTCTCTTGTACGATGACAAACAATTAATGGTAAAGGAGTTTCATTATAATTTAGTGATAGTAGGATCTAACAAACTAAGGTGCGGAGTAATAACCATAATCAGTCAGATAGACAACATAACAATATTGGTAAATACGTAATTAAATATGTACACAAAATTGGTAGATAAAGAAGTACTCCACACCATTAATATTTCAGAACAATAGGCTAGCATGACATCATGACTAATCAAATTTTAGACAGATTATAGATTGTAATTGTTTGTAGTATTACTCGGACTCCTATCAAGGTAATTCTCGTCAATATATGTAGTGATTAAAGCTTAAAAATGTAGTCATGAATAATATGGAGTTGGGAGAGTAATGTTAGATAATAGAGGATTCATAGGTCTAAACTACCTCATACTCTTTAGCGCCGCATTGGTAACCGCAATAATAGTTGCATATTATATAATATCTATGACTACGACAGCAACAAATACACCAGTTGTCATAAATGAGGGAGAGGCAGTATTAGCATACTATAATAAGGCCTGGCACTTATACGTAACTCTTAAGAACCTAGGCGGTAAAAGCGTCGAAATTAAAAAAGTGATAATAAATAACATCGGGGAATATGATATAAGTGTTACCATAAATCCAAGAGAGAGCAAGGTCATAGAGCTACAAATAACTTCAGTAGATATACAGCCAGGTGATGTTTACGACATAGTAATTATATACTCAGGCGGATCTATTTCCATAAAGGCTAGGGCGTTAGGCACTTAGATGAAAAGATAAGTTCATTAGGGATAGTGCTATAAGGTTTAAGGAATACAGAATGCGTAGCTCAGTAATACCAAAGGGAACATTAATAGTTGCTGAAAAGGATAAAGTGGCCAGGGCATTAGCTAATATACTATTAGTGAAGTATAAAATAACTAAGTACAGAGGCATCCCGATATATACTTCGGGAAACACGTGGATATTTGGTGTACGAGGCCATATATTAGAATTGGACTTTGCAGAGTATAAGAAGTGGATCCTTGATAGCATAGAGAAGCTCTTCAACGCAAAGGTACGATATTATGTGAGGGAAGGAATGAAGAGGTACGTGGAAGCGATAAAGCGCTATGCCACAATGGCGCATAGATTATATCTAGCACTTGATAATGACGTTGAAGGAGAACATATAGCATGGGAAGTTTTGAGTATAGCTCGAAGGGCAAATCCCCATATCATGGTATACAGAGTACGCTTTTCGAGTCTTGATCCAGAGGAGATAGTGAACGCATTTAGGAACCCCGGTACTATAAACTGGAACTGGGTCGAGAAGTCGGCTACACGTCAAGAAGTCGATTTGAGAACCGGAGTTATCTTCACTAGATTGCTTACACTCTCTACTAGACGGCATCTAAGGAGAGACAAAATGAAGAAGTTATTAATATCATATGGACCTTGCCAGACACCTACGTTACGTCTAATAGTAGAGCCTTATCTCAAATGGGAGAGGGGAGAAAAATATCGATATAGGCTAAAAGTGGAAATGCTTCACCCACTTTATGGCGAATTTGCTATATCTAAGACGTATAAAAAGCTCGAAGAAGCAAATAAAATTAAGGATGAAATACTCAGGATAAAATACGCTAAAGTCATAGATTTTAAATTATGGCATGAAAAGAAAAATCCACCAGTCCCTCTAGATGCATATGATTATGCAAGCAGAGTATCTAGATTTTTAAAAATACCCTCAAGGGAAGCTATGAGTATAGCTGAGGAATTGTATAGAAGGGGGCTCATAAGCTATCCCAGGACTGAGACCCAGCGCTATAGAGGAGTGGATATTAGAAAGGTCTTACAAAGACTTAGGCATTATTACGATAGAGACATAAACGTTGTGATTAGCAAGCTATTGAGCAAAGATAAGATAATTCCAAGAGAAGGATCAGGTGACGATAAAGCACATCCACCAATATATCCTATTAGAGGAGCAAGAAGAGGAGAACTAAGGAACGAAAAAGAGAGGATGGTATATGATTTCATAGTAAGACACTTCTTAGCGACATTAATGCCTCCCGCAATCCTGGAGAAGAGTAAAGCAGTTGTTAAGATAGGCTCACTAACTGCAGAACTCCACGGCGTTAGGATAACTAAAAAGGGATACCTCGAGGTATATCACTATGAAATACCAAAAGAGAAAGATGTACCATTAAGGAAGGGGGACGTGCTTAAGGTAATCCGCGTGAGTATATCAAAAGAGAAAGTTAAACCGGAATATCTCTCTGAAAGCGAACTTATTAAGATAATGAAGATTAAAGGCATAGGAACGGATAGTACAATGCATGAACATATACACAAAAATATAGTGAGAAAATACGCTATAAGGAAGGGAGGAAAGCTTATACCCACACCCCTTGGAATAAACCTCATAAAGACTCTAATACAGCTTACGCCTGAGCTAGCCGATGTCGACTTAAGATCCAAGATGGAGAAAGCATTTTCGCAAGTAGCAGAAGGCGTTAAGAAAAAGAAGGACGTTATTGCTGATATATTAAGTACGTATCGTGAGGCATATCGAAAAGTCATCGAAAGAATAGAGGAGATATCCAAAATACTCGCCACGCATATAGGAAAGAGATGATGGTGCCGGGGCCGGGATTTGAACCCGGGACCGCCCGGTATCTGCTTGCAGTCTCCCTAGATCTTCAGCCGGGCGCTCTCCCAGGCTGAGCTACCCCGGCATACTATAGCGCATATAGTAAGACTCTACCTAAACTAACTTCTAAAAGCATTATAAGCTTTATGCGGAGTATAATGTTTCATTAAGGCATATATCTGAACGAGGACGTTTTCGCAGATAAAGAAAACGTTATATAGAAGTGATTCTTGTAGAATATCTGGTAAGGGTAGCGGGGTGGGGAAGCCTGGTATCCCGCGGGGCTCATAAGGGCGCGGAGGCTCATAATTCCGCGCCCTGTGAGACCCCGAGGTCGCCGGTTCAAATCCGGCCCCCGCTACCACAACTCTTATAAGACTTATTATAAAGTTCAGTTATGTAAGGACGTTTAGGCTCTATATCTAATCTGGAGCCGGGGTAGCTCAGCCAGGTAGAGCGCGGGGCTGTTAACCCCGTGGTCGTGGGTTCAAGTCCCACCCCCGGCGTCACTTATACTTTTTGCTAAGTAATATCAGGGCAGTTACTACATGCGTTATAGCTAATACTATCAATAGGGCTTTCTCCATTATCGATATGTTATGCGTATATCCGTGTAATAGTCGAATGTAAGGCAATATACCGAATATAAGAGCGAACTCTAGGAGATATATTCCAGAACTCAATTTTAGGCGAGGCTTAGCATACATTTCTAAATAAAGACATATCGTCATTGCTATGTAGGCAGAGAGCATGAGGACGTACGTTATTGTTGTTAGCATTAAGTAGTATATACTTAGGTTCAATACGGGTTCCTCGAGGGCATGCTCGTATAATACGAAGAAAGGCATTCCTAATGAGCTAGCAAGTATACACATGATGCCTTCTGTTAAGTATTTTCTTGATCTTATTTTTAATCCAAGGATGAACCAGCCAGCGCCTATTGGCATTAAGGATACGCAGAGGGCTAGATCTATGTTTGTCTTAATCAGACTTAATAAAAGCAATGAGGACAATAAGTAACATATACCGAGAAATTCTAAATAGGGTTCATGCCTATAAATTACTCTAATGCGCCTTTTCCTTTTATAACTCACTACTAGGACCTCCATACCAAAGTCCTAAATGCCGTAGCTTCATTTCACGTCTCGCTCTGATTAAGTACTTATATACCGTTGCATGTTGTCGGCCCCTGATGAGCATTTCAATGGCGGTTTTAGCTACTCGAACTTGATCGTAGTCTCCTATTATCGCTACGTATTGTCTATATACAGATATATGCGCTCCTGTCAACTCCTCTATCATTTTACGTGCCTTCCCCCTCTCTCCAATAATCCTACCAGCTATCCTAACTATATCCTCGCGTCTACCACTACAATACTGCTTTATATCTATTACTTCAAGAAACATATTATCATCAGCTAACATAAGGGCTACATCAGGATTAAAACCATAAGATATAGCGCGTATTATATCTCTAGCTTTCATTAATTTTAAGGGCTCTAATTTGTTGTCCTTTGGACTTATCCTTACCTCTCCGGTCTTGCTATCTATTTCTATCTTGACATCTAGTAGTTCCTCTATGTGCCTTTTCACCTTGCCATGTTCCCCAATTAGCACACCTATTCGATCTTTGTCTATGGCGAGCGTTACCGTTCCGCCAATGAAACCCATAGACTTCACCTAATGATATAAGAACCATAAGCTTTTATATTTTAGTCGTAGGGAGAATACAGGGTTTAAATTGAGCGACATAGAGAAGAAAGTATTTCAACTCGAAAGAAAAAGGATAGAGAAGGATAGACTTAAGCGTATACTTGATGAGGACTTATTTGAAGTGGTTGAAGAAGTATTCGACTTGCCAACCTTATTTGCAGTATATGAATTAGCTAATGAGGGAATAATCGGCGTAATGCACGGAGTAGTGAGTACAGGAAAAGAGGCCCGCATATATTGGGCTGAGAGCCCTAAAGGGGAGGATCTCGCTGTAAAAATATTTTTAATAGCAACAGCAGAGTTTAGAAGAGGAAGGATGAAGTATATAGAAGGAGATCCAAGGTTTAAGAGAATAAGAAGGGATCCAAGGCATCTTATATATACCTGGTGTAGTAAAGAATATCGTAATCTTAAATTAGCGTATGAGGTAGGCGTGCCAGTACCAAGACCGATACGAGCATATAGAAATGTCTTAGTCATGGAGTTCATAAATTCTCCAGACGAGAGAGGAAAGCCAGCGCCATTAATTAAAGACTTACCGCCAGAGGAACCGGAGAGCGCATTAAATGAGATACTAAACTACATATATAAGCTCTATAATGATGCTGAACTAGTCCATGCAG
>JAGGUS010000017.1 GCA_021158375.1 Thermoprotei archaeon | reverse complement strand
TTCATGTACTAAGGATCAAAGATGTCTCACAAGCATATCCTAACACATTGCTAGCTCTCTTCGGCTTTTGGCTCTTCCTTGAGTTCTTAGCCTTTTACAGGATATCAACGTTTACGACAATTGGGAAGAGCATTATTGACATCCTTAAGGGAGTACTCGGGAAACTTAGATCGACGTTTCTCTTTAGAGGAGGTCGTGTTAAAGTTGAGCTTAAAGCTTATAGCGACTACACTCTGGCAATGCTTATTGTAAATGATATTTATAGTGAATTAATCGGTTTAGAAGCTTATGTTATTGGTGCTGATTGGATCCCTTTAGATAAACCTATAAGGTTAGTTTTTGAACCCGATAGTTTAGAGCTCAGACTAGCTCCTGGTCAATATGCTATCTTGGATTGTTATGATTGGAGTGGGGGTGGAATAATACAGGCTAACGAGATGCTAACAATCAAAATCATATGCAAATTTAAGGGGGGTCACAAAGTAGAAAGCGTACATACGGTCAGTATATATGATTGAGGGGGTGGATTATTTAATATCCCTCCTCTTCTTATGGCTGGTCAGGCAGTTGAGAAGGCCATCACGTTATTCTCACTACATTAACTATTTACCAATATTCGGGAGGAGCACTCTGACGTATAGTTGATGGAGGATCACTTTTATGCCTCCATAAACCCCTCCTAAAGCTTATAACCACTATACCTAGCTCATCAATTACATAATCACTAAGGAGAACTTCATCTATTTGAGTATTAAGAAGGGCATTACACTCTATGTCCTCTTTAACCTCTGAATTAGCTAATAATTGGAGTTTGACTTTACCTAAGAGATGAAGAGCTACTTCTCCTCCCGCAGTAAGGGCATTAATACTCTCTATTACAGTAGAAGGCCATAGTTTTAGCCTCTTGGCGAGACCTAATGGAATGCATATGTCTGGTTCATTACTTTCAAAGCCAGAGTTAACAAGAGCAGATGTAATAATGCTCTTATTCTCGTGAGTTATTCTTATTTTCACTCTAACGCCCATTAGCTGACCCTCTTATAAATAGCCTCTACTTTAAGCTTCTTTATGTACCCAATAAATTTAACCCTCCTACCTTCCCTTAGGAGTTTTTTCCCCTCTTTTATAATCTCCTCCTTTTCCTTATTCTCACTCATTATGGTTTCTCCTCATTAATTAGAGAAACAAGGTACTATATTACACTTCCTCCTTTCGTCTTTCGTAGCGAAATGATTTAAGGAGGTAGTTTTACCTTTATTTAGGGAAGACTATGTTCGGATGGCTAAGACGTTTCAGATGGCGTTGGCGATGGAGATGGAGGCATAGACATAGGCATAGAAGAGGACGTAGATTAAAGCAGGAGACCCTACAGGCATAGGTGATGTAATGTCATACAGGATATTCAATAGGTATGCGAAGAGGTATGATGAATGGTACTACAAGAATAGGAAGCTAGCTGAGCTCGAGCTTCGTCTTCTTAAGGAATTCATAAAAGAAGATCCCTCATTAGAGATAGGCGTCGGCTCTGGCTTCTTTGCTTCTAGATTAAATATCAATGTAGGATTAGATCCTGCAATCAATATGCTAAAGCTCACTAAGGATAGAGGAGTAGAGGCAGTGCTAGGAATAGGAGAGAGAATTCCGTTTAGGAATAATGCATTTAGGACAGTATACATCATAGTTACGCTATGTTTCGTTGAAAGGCCTAAGGAGCTATTAAATAGCGTTAGGAATGTGCTTTCGGATGGTGGAAGATTAATAATATGCATAGTTCCCAAGGAGAGTCCATGGGGTAAATTTTATGTTAAGAAGGCAAAAGAAGGGCATATATTTTATTCTATTGCAAGATTTTATACCATTAAGGAAGTAGTTAAAATTCTGGAGGAAGTGGGCTTTAAGATAATTAAGGCTAAGGGTATATTATCCTTTAGTCCTCAGGATAAAATAATGGATGAACTCCCTAAGAATGCAACTGAAAGACATGGTTTTGTTTGCATAGAGGCTACAAAGAAAAGCCCTTCCCACTAAACTCATTATAACAGTAATGGTAAGAAACATTATCTAATAATGCTCTTCATAGCTTAGTAGTACTATCTTACGATGTGTAGTTTTAAGCCAGTTATTCGTTCGTAATGCCTCTTGTCTAGCGTCACAAGTTCCGCTTTCAATATAATCGTCGTAGCGGCAATAATCACGTCTGAAAACGGAATTATGTTTCCTTTCTTACGGAGGGATATGTCTATTTCTAGTGCTTTAAGAAGAACCTCTTGTGAGATGCTATAGATTATTCCTAGCTTCTCAACGGCCTTCTTCCTTTCATTAATATCCCTTCCCAGATACTTGTGACCGTAAAGATATTCATAGAGGACTATCCATGGTATGTAGATCATCTCATATTTTCCTAATATATATTCCAACAGCTTTTCATTACCTCTATCGAAGATATCTATTAATACGCTAGTATCCAGTACTCCTCTTTGCACAGTTACCACCATTTACGTTCACGTAGCTCTTTTAATAACCTCTCAATAACTACAAGCTCTTCCTCTTTTATTCTTAGTTTCCTACAGAGAGTTTTTAGCTCTTCAATACGCCTCTTCTCATATTCTGTGATAAGGAGTTCTATGAGTTCGCTATATCCTAAATTAAGGGCCTCTTTTAATTCTTTAAGTCGTCTATACGCTCTCTCTGATAACGCAATAGTTCTGGTCATGCGTTTGCCCTCATATTATAAAACTATTGTAGGATATTATAAAAATTATGATACTTATAACAATATGTAAAGATGTTTATAAATTATAAACCACCTATATGTTAACTAAAATCTTCTTCTTTATATGCCTCATGTACCATTCAGCTTCTTTCTTATTAACTAGATGTATTTCATAAGGATGATATAATGGAAGGCCCGCTCTCTCCTCTATTATAGCTTTCAGCTCCCACCTATCCTTTGCTTTCGAAGGAATGTTATCGGATATTATTAAGATGTCGACATCGCTTCCTCCTGTTCCACGCCCTTCCACAACGCTACCAAATACATAAACTTCGCACGTTGTTAATATTATCTTAGCCGCTTCTGCAATCTTCCTTGACCAGTACTGCCACTGTCTAGCTAACTTCGCCATTTCAAGTCTTGCCTTTAATATCCCTAACAAAATTTATCACCTCTTTAGCGAAATTTATCAGTTCTTCCGCCTCCTCCTTTTCGTATATTCTAAAGAGATATCTTAAGGCTAGATATGCTTCTTCCAATCCCACGAGAAGTCTCCTATTCTTACGCATGAATTCGTCTATAAGTTCCTTATTTTTGACTATAGTTCTTAAAATGTGGAATAGCTGTCGTATTACATGAGTTCTTGGTACCTCACCAGTTAACTCTAAAATAATTGATTTTAGGTAAAGCTGAACAGCCTGTTCGGCTAAGAAGGAAGCTAGGTCATAGTCTCCTGTAGTTATGCAATGCTCTGCATGGTTTAACATTCTTAAACTCCTTCTTCTTAGCAGTTCAACTTCATCAATATGTGTCATGCAGTTTCCCTTCTGATTTATCTGATTATAGTTAGGCACTAATTAATAAAAAGACTTTAGGGATTAATAGTTGCATTAGATGTTCCTAAACTATATGCTTATTAGCCTTAAGGAGAATCCCTAGTTGTTTTTAATAGATCCTTATATATCTTGACGATCTTGCGTACGTTTTCTATATCAACAGGGTTTCCTATGATATGAGCCTTCTTGAAGTAGGTACCTATGATGAAGCCATCAGCTAATCTCCAGTATTTCTTCAACCTTTCTGGTGTCATACCACTACCTATGAAGACCCTTACGTTCATTGATTTGACTCGAGAAACGAGGCTTATATCAGGAGGTTCGCCAGTACGAGATCCTGTTAATACAACGGCATATGCTCTGCCTCTCTCAATCGTATCAAGAACTACATCTTCCAAGCTCCTTTTACTTAGTGGACTACCATGTTTAACGTTTACATCAGCTAAGATTTTTATCTCATCAGGTGATATCCGGAGCCTGTACATGACATCAGCAACATCTCTTGCTACAGGATAAAGAATACCTTCGGGTGCATCTATTGTTTGACATAAAG
>JAGGUS010000094.1 GCA_021158375.1 Thermoprotei archaeon | reverse complement strand
CTTCTCCAACTCCATCTTCGGATTAACTACAAGAGTTGATGTACCTATATTTACGTTCACTTTTGTACTAAGCCCTTCACCAATACCGATAATTTTAATATTATCACGATTATGAGGTATTATTATTTTACCTCTAGCTACCCTATTACGGATTATTTCTGGCGAGAGCCCCTCTTGTCTAGCTACAATCTTCATCTCGTCTGTTATACTCCCACTTCTCGCAATCTTCATTATAGTTGTCATCTCTGGCGCACCACCATCCATAGATGAGATGTAACAGCCTTTATATGAGTCTTTTCCCTTATATACTATCTTTTCTTATGAGCGGAAAATACTGCCGCGGTAAGCCTGTATGGTCTCTCTACTGTTGTTTTCCTTAGGATTATATCTTCTGCTTATGGTAGCATTAGATTGAAGATGCATTACTGCTTAAGATTAATGATATGCATCTTCTCAATAATAAAAATGACCAAACTAATATGAGAGAGGAAAACTATAAGCCGATGACTAAAACATACAAAGAAGCGATGTATTATTTCTCCTCAACAATAAGAGCGCCATTATTAGTAGGATGTAGTATCTTTATATCATATTCTAGGCGTAACATCATAAAGTCAGAACATAGCCTCTTAATAAAAGCTTCCTCCTCGCCTTTCCTAACTAGTGCAAACATAGAAGGACCAGCACCAGAGATGTTGAATCCTAGTGCACCACATCTAAGCGCTTTCTCTTTTATCTCCCAGTAATGTGGTATGTATTTACTTCTTTCTCTCTCTACTATGCCCCCTTCACATATTGCTTTACCTAATTCTTCTATATCCTCTTCATAAAGGGCCTTCATAAACCGAACTACGTGAGCCTTCTCATCTACATGCTGTTCTAAGCTTATCTCCTTTGGAAGTATCTTCCTAAAGAATTCTGTCTTTCTTACGCTAATCTTTACTTTCTTAGGTGTTATTAACACTATTAATAGCTCCTTAGGAAACGAATATTTAACTACCTTAAGCGGCTCCTTAGATAATATTATAACTAATCCTCCTAGCATACTAGCCGAGACATTGTCATAATGGAGGCTACCAGCTATAGCTCGTTCTCCTTCCCCGGCTATAGCTATCAATTCCTCAGTACTCAAATTACTATTAAAAAGCTCATTGAGTGCTACGGCTGTTGCAATAGCTGTAGCCCCCGACGAGCCTAGTCCAATTCCAACATCAACTCCCTTATGAACTACTATCTTAACTCCCTCTCCGTTTATCCCAACTCTATTTAAGAACTCCATAGCTACTATATATGCTATGTTCTCCTTACCACTAGGTACATCAAAGCCCTTAGAAATTACTGTAATATCCCTTTTATTAACCCTTTCAACGACTACTAGATCCCTTTTATCGCCTATTGCTAATGCGCCTAGATCGAATAGCACTCCTAGATTAGCTATGGATCCTGGTGCGCTAGCTTTTACTCTTGTCTTATAAATATTCATGAATTATGTCCCCTCTGATTATCAATGTATACTGTATTTTACCTTTATATCCTAAGCATAAGAGAAGTAGTCTATCGTGGTGTCATAGTGAGCTACTGGGCTCAATATTCACAGCTTTCCACATCATTGAATAATTTGAAGGAAGTTTTGACTAAGTTTAAGGTAGCCATTTTTGCATCTCCCTTAGATCGCGATAAGCTTCAGACTTTATTGCTTGAAATAATCCGTTCCTTAATTCATGTTGGTAGACTTTATGAATATGCTAAAAGTACAATTCCTAATGTTCTACCTCGAAAACAAAGAAATCTTTCATTAAGTATTCTTCATATGTTACTCTATGATATTGAGGAAGCCTTATCTAATAATACCTTCTCTGATCTAGTCGATGAGGCACACACATTAATAAGGATGTTAAGGGACAACATAGCCGGTAAGTTCCTTTACCTAGATTCAGAAATTAGGCAACATGCACTAGAATTCATACTCAAGATAGAAAGATTGACTCTAGTGGTGGACAAGATTGAGTACACGACCATAGCGGAGGAAATAAGCTTTTTGCTTCATTTAATTGCACAGACCTCCGAGCTTAAGATAAATAGACGCATCTTGATACCGAGGCTTTATATTGAAGCATTAAAGGTAATCATTTCTTACATATTAGCAATACATGACGATATAGACGATTATTCAGTAGATGAATTAATAGAACGAGCTGAAAAGATGTATCATATAAGCGGGTCTTCTAAGGATAGGCTTACTATTTTACTAAATGATTTCTACAAGCTAATGGTAAGGAGCAAGCTTTCTGTCCAATTTTCCGATAGCGAGTACGAGCAATTAATAGAGCTATGTCGTAATATGTTAGAATTCTTTAAGAGATTGATCAAAAAAGACGAGCTTGAAATTATCGACGAATTACCTCAGTCTTAATAATAAGCTTAATATGTAGCTATTGGGAGTCTTATGACATCTCCTCTTTCTGCAGATCTTACGGCAGCTATTGTTACCTCTAGCGTTTTAACTCCCTCTATATAAGGCACTTCTGTCTCTTCGCCTCTTTTAATGCACTCTATGAAGTGTCTATCCTCTTCAAAATATGGGTCAACTTTAGTCTCTATGGTCTTTACTTTATTGCCCTCTATTATTTTGCATCCTCTGCCAGTTGCTACTAACTGGATATGCCTAGATACAACTCTAAAACCGCTTCCCATCCCTGCTGGTTGAGCAGCACAGGTGCTCGTAATCACGCCTATTGCCTTTGACTTGAACCGCATATTAACTATTGATGCTGACTCTATGTTGAAGTTAGGTAAATCATTAAGGAGTTGTGTCTCAAACGATGCAAATACTAATTCGACATCATCATTTACAAACCATCTAGCTAGATCCACTTGATGTGTAGACTGTTCTACTAATTGTCCACCGCTTAATTCTTTTCTTCTCCACCAATGTTCAGGCCCTCCAGCAACTCCTCCATACCTCCATGCTTCAAATAGCGCTATCCTCCCCCCTCTTTCATGTAATATCTTCTTCGCCTTTCTAAAGGAATCTACAAATCGGAGTACATATCCAACTTGCGTTATTATTCCCGCCTTTCTTACAGCGTTTAAAACTTCCACAGCTTTCTCTAATGTAAGAGCTACCGGTTTCTCGACGAAAAAGTGTATTCCCTTCTCAGCACAAAGTATTTCCTGATCAGTATGGCTAAACGGAGGTATGCATATGAAGCAAGCATCAAGTTTCTCTCTATCTAGCATCTCATGATAATCTTTATACGCATTACCTCCGTACTTCTGAGCGAAACTCTTAGCCTTCTCTAATACTATATCGCAGAAAGCAACTAGCTCTACATCCTTCATTTTAGCAAGCCTTTCTGCATGTGCTCTTGCTATACCGCCGCATCCTATAAAACCAATCCTTACTTTCATTAAACCACCGTACTGTTATATCTAGAGTTAAAGCCTAAAAAGCTTCTATAAAGAAATCCTTTTAACTAAAATCTCAAGATACTATGTAAGCTACTAACTAGGAGAAGGTGATATTATGAGTCTAAGGGTCTCTGAACAATACTTTACTCAATTACCTAAGTACTTCTTCGTTACTGGAGGCAAGGCCCTAAGTCCAGTTTCTGCATTAAATGCCTTTGACGAAGCCCTCATTAAGGCAGGTATCGCACAATGTAATTTAGTTCCCGTATCCTCAATTCTTCCTGCTGATGCAATAGAAGTAGACTATGTTCCTATAACTCCCGGTGCTATAGTATTCACTATAATGGCAAGAATCGAAGGAGAGACCGGAGACACTATAAGCGCTGGTGTTGCATGGACGTTTGGTGTAAACGAAGAAGAAAACTTAAGATATGGTTTTGTCGTCGAATCGTATGGCAAGGTCTCAGAGTCTGAACTTAAAGAAAGTCTCACACAAAAGATATTAAGAATGGCATCGGTCAGGAACATGAAGATAGAAAAAATACGATATAGGATAGAGAGCATAAATAAGATTCCCAGTGGCATGTACGGTTCTGTTATTGCAGCTGTAATCTTTGTTCCAGTGATAGATTATGATAAAATTAAAATAAAATAGCCTATGTTAGGATCCATAGCCATATCATTATGGCTATACCTTATCTCAACTTACAAGTAGAGAGGATATGAGTTGATTGCGGGTTTTGATATCAATAGCGATAGATTTAATGTAATAGTCATAGATAGTGATGGAGATATTATTGCTATGAGAACCTTCTGGTATAGTGAAACAATACCTCATAGTTTTCCTAGAGAAAAAGCTAAATGCATAAGACTGCTGTAATCCCTATGCTAACCGTAAGATAACGAAGTTCCCAAAGAAGCAAATACTTGCACATGGAGTCGTTAAAGCACTAAAACAAGGATTCACGGTCATACTAATTAATCCAAGAGGTACAAGCAATAGTTTAGACCATAAACAGGTAATGAGAGAAAAAGATTAGATAAACACATGGCAAGTGCATACATAATAGCCTACAGGGGTTTAAAAGTAATTAGAAATAACAAAAAGTAAACAAAATCTGCAACAAACTATTCCTCTTTATAGAACACTATTCTTACTCCTTCTATTCCGAACGGTCTTAATACGTACTCGTCTGTCCATTTGCCATCTGCATAATAGAATGTCTCCGGTGTGGTGAACCATGGATCACCATCTCTATAATGAAGAGGTCCTAATGTGTTCCTTAGTGTTCCGACTAATAATATCTTCACTTCATTTCTTCCATTTTTGACAAATTTTGTTATTTCTATTTTAGATGAACGAGTCTCAAGTAGCTTGCCTACTTCCTTACCGTTCACATAAACTACTCCGAGTGCGGCCTTGAGATGACTTACCTCAAGGAATGT
>JAGGUS010000219.1 GCA_021158375.1 Thermoprotei archaeon | reverse complement strand
TTAACGTTTACATCAGCTAAGATTTTTATCTCATCAGGTGATATCCGGAGCCTGTACATGACATCAGCAACATCTCTTGCTACAGGATAAAGAATACCTTCGGGTGCATCTATTGTTTGACATAAAGCATTTACTCGTATGAAGCTGGCACCAGTTAAGGCTGCAATTACAATGGCTTCCGGAGCAGAGTTTCGTAGCAAATTGACGCCAACTACGAGATCGTCACCTATTTCCCTTATTATATCCCTTACGATAATAGTCATTGCGACAATAGTCTCTACCTCTTTAACGCGGATTCTAAACGGCATATCGCCGTAATTTTCGATGAGAACATATCTTACGCCACCTTCATAGTAAGAACGAACATCTCTGATGGCTTTATCGATAATCTCGCTAAAGTCCCCCCTGTAATTAGGCGAGCCCGGCAGGGGATCTAAATGCACAACACCTATTATGGGCTTTTCATCCTCAAATGCGAATTTACGGATATCTTGCATGACAACCACCTAATGATAAACAATGATTATCGTTTAAAACGTCCATACTTTATTGCCGCCTTGTATAAAGCAGTCACATTTTCAATAGGTGTATCAGGCTGTATTGCATGAGTAGGGCCTAATATGAAGCCAGTCGGACCTAATTTTACTATCCTATCCTTTACTTCGTTAACGACATCTTCTACGCTACCAAACGGTAACGTCCTCTGGACAGAAATAGTACCTTCTAGACACAACTTATCACCGTAGTTTTCCTTTATCTTAGCAGGATCCATACACTCTGGTTGTATAGGATTGAGAATATCAACACCTATCTCAACTAAATCTGGAATTATCGGTTCGATCCATCCATCACTATGAAAGAAGAAGTAGACGCCATGCCTATGACATAGATCTGCTAGTCTTTTATATCTGGGCTTTAAGAAGCGTCTCCATAGATTGGGAGAGACTATCATAGTAGTCTGAGCTCCTACATCATCGCCATCAACTATTACATCAACGCCAGCTTCTATTAGAAGTTTAGCCTGCTTAAAGCGTATTCTATCTAGTCCATCCAATATCTCGTTTACGAGATCAGGCCTAGTGTACATTAACTTCAAGAATTCATTAAAGCCAGTCAACTGCCACGCAATTTCGAATAAGTGTATTATGCCACCATATATTAGGTAATGTTCACCGTATACCTTACAGTATTTAATAACTGAATCTATTGACTCCTCAACCACATCAGGCCATTGATAGTCCTTTACGTCAATACTTTTAAGTGGATGCTCTATGAACGTATATGTATACGTATGATCAGGAGCCCATATGCTCTTGACCCCCCATATATCCTTACGAACTTCAAAGCTTCCTTTATAACCGACAGTAAAGGCAGGACCATATGGACCCTCCTTTATTTCAACGCCCTCAGGAAGATAGCCCCCTCTTAATGGTATTCCCGGAGCAAATCGTATATCTATATGGAATGCTCTCAACAAATCTTCATATTTAGTAAGACCTAGTCTATCCATAAGAGCCTTTACAACCTCGCTCCTAGCCCTAAACACTAAAGGAACTCTATCAACATCATCATGCTCTATTGCCCTAATACATCGTTCACGTGATGAAAGCAATAGGCTCACCAACTAATAATAGACTACAATACCTCATAGAATAAAGTTTTAAACTCGAAGGATAATTAAATATAATAGGATAAGGCGGCCGTCGTCTAGTCTGGCAGGACTCGGCTGTACCTACCGCCTGAAGCGGGCCTCCCGAGCCCGTGATCCCGGGTTCAAATCCCGGCGGCCGCACCACAACATGAGTTGTGGATCTCTTTTCACGATAAGATCATACGCAAAATTCAATATCTCACATGATTTTTTGATAGCGTGAAAGTCTAAGCTATTTTAACAATCTTTCATAATTTAAAAATAAATACTAGTCCGTTATGCACTTTTTATATGAATTTCAGCATTAAAACTGGCTACAGGTATTTTTGCGTGAAAGTTCTGTTGCACTATCCGAATGTAGATGTCCTAAGCAGAGAGGTAGAGGTTAGCTAAATAGATTTATATACTATATACTAACACGCAATTTTATAACAGCGAACCAAATGGAGGTAAGAGACATGAAGATAATTCTCATAGTGGTGGATACTTTGAGGGCGGATCATTTAGGTTGCTACGGCTATAATTTAAATACCTCACCTAACATAGATAAGCTAGCAAGCGAAGGTGTGCTTTTTGAGAAAGCTTATGCAACAGATGTTCCAACACAACCTTCCTATACATCAATATTCACAGGTCAAAGGGGTGTTAAGACAGGCATAGTATCTCATAGTCCGACAGAGAGATTATCCTTAGATGTATCATATCTCTCTGAGATTCTAGCAGCTCATGGGTATTTAACTGCTGCAGTAAGCACGTTATACATGATGAGAGAATGGTTTGCTAGAGGCTTTCACTATTACATGAACCCATATGCAGGTAAGCCTAGACATTTACTTCAACAAGTGGATGCAGACGATATAAACTCCATGGCTATTCCTTGGATAAAGGAGCATGCTGATAAAGATTTCTTCATATTTATTCATTACTGGGACCCTCATGCACCCTACATACCACCGAAGAAGTATAGATATCTCTTCTATAAAGGTGGAGATCCCACTGATCCCAATAATCATAGTTTAGATAGATTAAAGAGGAGCAATTTATGGCCATTCCACAAAAGGCATTTAGATAGAATTCAGCAAGCTAACAATCTAACTAGAGAAATAACAGATATAGAGTTTTTGAGAGCTCAGTATGATGGCGAAATTAGATATGTGGATGATAAGATCGGAGAGCTCATTCAAGTTCTTATAGATTTGGGGATAATAGATGAAACACTTCTAATCATAACTGCAGATCATGGTGAGAGTTTAGGCGAGCATGAAGAATATTTCGATCATGCCACGGTGTATGAGCCGATAATACACGTTCCTTTAATAATGAGGTACGAAGGATTCCCTAAAGGTAAGAGAATAAGGGAACTAGTTCAACTAATAGACATTCCTTACACCATACTTGAATTAGCAGGAATCCCCATACCAGCAGAGTTTGAAGGTAGAAGCTTAGTACCTATAATCGAGGGGAGGGCTAGTGGATATAGGGAAGTATATTCAAATCAAGGTCTTTGGACAGCTAAGAGGGCTATTATAACGAGAGAAGGATGGAAGCTTATAAAAACAATAGATCCAGGCTTCTGGGAATGCCCCCCTCTAGAGCTCTATAATCTAACTAAGGATCCAGGTGAAACGAAAAATCTAGCTTCTGAAGAAGAGGATATTGTAAAGGAATTAGAATTAAGAATGACTAGGTGGCTTGAAAAGGAATTAAATGGAAGACCTGATCCACTAAGGCTTATATCTGCTAAAGGTCTTCCTCCTAAAGAATGGGTTAAAAGAGCTACTGAAGAGTTCATCAAGGGTGGAGGAACCTACGAAGAGATACGGATGAAGATGGGCTTTTAACGCTATTTTTAGCATTATTGCTTCGATATGAAGCATTCGAATAAATGTCGTTGAATTTCCAACTAACGAGAATTTTATATTAAAGTAGTTCTTCTATGGATTACTGTTAGAGCCCATCTCTTCTACACTCATACGGACAAGATCTTTCTCGAGATTCAGATGCACTGGATGCTAATCCTTATTCTAACATTCCTTACAGCGTTATTACCTAGGAGGCTGAGGTTGAGACTGGTGGAACTCGCCTTCATACTCGCCATGGTTTCTTGGGCAAATTAGACCTTTTTCATAGGTTGAAACCTTTTTACTCTCTTCTTCAATATTATTATGGTATGTCCTCTCTCGTACGACAACTTGTAGAGTCATTCATTTTCCTCTTCATAGTATTCGATGCTATAGGTAACGCCCCAATATTTTTATCGTTAACTAAGGACTTCAACCCTGATGAGAGGAGGAAAATTTATTTACGCTCGGTGATAGTAGCAGGAATTCTACTAATTTTCTTTATGTTTCTTGGCCCTATGATTTTCAGTTACTATGGTGTTACTCTAGAAGATGTAAAAATAGCTGGCGGTCTCCTTCTTCTTCTAATAGCTATAGAGGGACTCCTAGGAAGGGAAGAGGCACAAAAGGTTAAATCGGAGAGTATAGCTATAGTCCCTTTAGCAACTCCACTTCTAGCAGGGCCTGGCAGCATATATGTTGTCATATACATATATTCTGTTTATGGTTTCATTCCTGCTATTTTCTCAATAATTGCCAATACTATAGTAGCCCTGATAATATTAAACTATATCAGCTTCGTCATAGAGCGATTGGGAATTAACGTCCTACTAGTCATCTCTAGGATAATGGCATTCATTTTAGCTGTCTTCGCGATATCTATGATAAGGGATGGAATAATGGGAATATATAAAGAGGTACTAAAAACGTAAAGTAAGATAAGGGTCTCCCTTTATAGGCTTCAAGAGTGCTACTTTAAGACTGCCAATGGTTGAGCCATTTGTCCTAGATTCTACTTCATCAGGAATGTCTATAAATAAGGACTTATATCTAGGTATTGCACGACCTAACGCTCTTCCTGACTTCCAATAATATCCTTGTCTGTTTAAAATTACGAAGAAGGGTATTATATATGAAGAAGTGCTTAAACCCGATAGTAGATTAATACGTAAAAACTTCAAAATTTTAAATCATGTAGGCGTTGAAGTCTATATAGAGACGGTGGTAAGGAAGTTTAAAACACGTTCAGGTAATATAATCTTAGTAATGATCTTCTCGTCCTTTATGACAATGAAGTATTTGGGCTAGTTGGAGCAGAGAAGTAAATGATTATGTTTCCATATAATATTTTGATATGAAAATGCAAAATATTGATAATGTATGGTTTGTCCGGAATATAAGTTAAATATTAATACACTCTGATGATGCGGAGATATTGGATTTAAATCTCGGCAATCGCACCACAACGTACCTAATAGACTTTTACCATGATAAAATCACAAGGTGAATCATATTTCCTATATGAACTATCAATAGGCTAAAGCCCCTAGGTATTTTAGCTATTTATTGCATAGCGGTGCGGAATATGAATGCTAAGTATAATCAGGTCTAAAACAAGTGAATAGTTTAAGATGATTGAGGAAGTTTCAATATTAAGATGATGTTTTAAGGGGAAGTTTTAAATATACTTAGTGACATTTAGTGTCCTATGCAGGTACGTTCGAGAATCAATAATTTTCTTCATTGGCAATACACAAGAAATTACTTTATCAAGTCTATTTTCGCACTAATCGTAGGGTTTGTAGTAGGCATGATTCTTGCAATAGCTATGCCTCAAACATGTTATGATTTAGTTGACTTTTACTTCGTTGTGAAGAACGTGAATTCTGTTCCATTAGTCCAAATATTAGGTGCAGGCGATTTCCTCCATAAGATTTCGTTTTTAATTAAGACTAACGTTCTATATGAGTGTATAATAGGCTTATTCATGCCAGGGATCTTTAATTTAGCGCTCGCAGCTCTCCTAATCAAATATACATTCTTTGGCATGCTCACTGCCGTAGTCACTTCTAGTGATTTCTCCATAGCGATACCGCTTATGTTACTAGTAGCCATATTTGAGGCAATAGGTTTTTCAATAGCAAGTATGGCTGGAGATAATATCGGAAGAGCTTGGTTGAGATCTAGAAAGGGATCTAGTAGAATCCACTCTCTAAAGGAGAGCTTTAAGAAGTCAATGCGACTTCTCCTCTCAGCGATAGCTATTCTGATTATTTCCTCCTTCATAGAATTAGGATTAAGCTATCTGCTCCTCATGTAAATTTACCAACATATCCCGTATAGCGTAATGAGGTAAGTAACTCACTTGCCATAGAAGATTTATTGCCAAGCTTAGTTCCCAGCTAAGATTAACATATTATGATCCTCACAAAATTTTTATTCATCCTACTTACTAAAATCAACAAACTACTTGAGGTATGGATAATGTTTATGAAGAAATTAATAGAGGCTCCTCTTGCCTTAACCTTTAGAGATGTAGTCATCCTTCCGGGTCGCTCTCCAGTAGATCCTGAAGAAGTTAATGTAGCTACTCAGGTCACTAAGAACTACCGCTTGAACATTCCATTAGTATCGTCCCCTATGGATACTGTAACTGGGGCTGAAATGGCTATAATGATGGCCAAAATGGGAGGCTTGGGAG
>JAGGUS010000110.1 GCA_021158375.1 Thermoprotei archaeon | reverse complement strand
TTCAGGCCTCTCGGGATCGTTTCTATGATAAAATGCCTTACATTTCTCAGGAAATCCTATTATGAACACTGGTTTATCAAATTTCATTACTAAAGCACGTTCTTCGTCAGCTCCAAAATCCTCTCCCCATTCTACTTCAAAGCCATCCTTTCTTAATATATTAACAGCTTCATCATAAGAGATCCTGTAGAATGGTGGCTCGCTTTCTTTTAGCAAGAGATCGACATCTCTCTTAAGCGTTTTTAGCTCTTTCTCCCTTTCATCTACAACCTTTTTAACAATATGGGAAATCAATTCTTCCTCTACTCTCAATATGTCCTTAAGTGAATACCAAGCGGCCTCTGCTTCTGCATGCCAGAACTCAGAGAGATGCCTTCTACTCCTTGACTTCTCTGCTCTAAAAGACGGCGCGATAGTGTATACTTTTTCTAAAGCAAATATTAGTGCTTCTAAATAAAATTGCGAAGACTGTGTCAGATATACCCCTTTACGACCAAAATAATTAACTTCAAATAAAGTAGCCCCGCCTTCAACTGCTGCTGTTATAAACATAGGCGCTTGAACTTCGTAGTACCCATTCCTCCTGAAATATTCATGTATAGCTTCAAATACAGTACTCCTTACCTTAAGTATAGCTGTCATATAGCTACTTCTTATCCATAGATGCCTAACGTCGAGAAGATAATCTGATTCAGATTTCACGGCATCCTCTGTAATCGGGAAAGGCTCTGCATACTGCATTACTTCTATATTAGTAACATGTACTTCTCTTCCCCCTGGGGCTCTCTTATCGTACTTTAAGCTTCCTAGAATACGTACTGAGGATTCGAGAGTTAGAGCCTCCGCTCTCTCCCATACATCTTCATTCTCTTTCTCTACTACACATTGTATTATACCGCTTGAGTCTCTGAGGAGGAAGAATATCTTATCTTTGAGCCTACGTATTCTGTATATCCAGCCTCTTATGCTTACCACTTCGCCTTCCTTTACGTCCTTAAAGAGTTCAGCTACTGGTACGAATTCAATAATGACCACCCTCCATTATACTGAATACTAATCACTTCATTACTTCAACATTTCGCTTATAATCTTTAATTTTTCAGGGCCTAAGAATCCGTACCCATATATGGATATTCTTTGAAACCCCATCTTTGAGACCTTCTTTAAAAGTTTCGTCAGATCCTTCAGGTTTATGGCCGAAGTTATAGCTATTACTGGTATTACTGGGCTTTTGCTACGTTTCTTAGCCTCCTTAAGCTCATTTGTAAGAGATCTCAAATTATTGAAAAGAACCCCATAGTATGCGATAGGTCTTATATAATCGGCTATTTCGGATAAGATTTTATAATCTACGCCTAACAGCGGAGCTATGCTTGGTGGAGGTACTAATAGCGATAATTTAGCGCCACATGATTTCACTACATCTGCGATGCTTGACAATATGTCGTATACTATGTCGCATCTGAATACTAATATCTCATCTATCTCTTTCCGAATCATATTGTAAAATTTCTTGAGTATTGCAAAATGATAGGGTTTAAATAGAATAGAGTATTCGATATATTCTGAGTCCTTAGTGATATTGAGCTTTTCAGCTGCCCGTTTTATTACTGGAATTGCTTTCATTAAGTCGAGACCCCTATCCTTAGCATCCGTCTGAGCGAATTTTGAAAAGCACGACATTCTTCCTTTTAATATTGGCGATATGGGATACCAATATTCTCCGATTTCAATTAAATCGACGAAATCTAATAGTGCTAAGTTATTGGTTAACGCTATCATATATCGTTGTACATTCGAATTATGTATGCTCATCCAATGTCCACCATATTTAACTATGTCTCCGTTGCTATCGACATTCAAGTAATCTTCATTCGATACAGCATAATTTAAGAAGTTTACATGAACCATAGTCTTAAGTCCATAAGAGTGTGCCTTCATTATTACATATTTAAGGTCAAAAAATGTAGCACCCTCTATAAAGTAAGGCTTCAGTCTCGTAGCTCTGTATAATGATTCATCTGGTTTAAAGAAGAGTTGCCCTGAGACGAAGCGCATTGCTTGGGCACGATTTTCAAAGAGAAAGACACCATTAACTTTTATGCCATTAACATAATTTGCAAATACAGTTATATTATCCACGTTCAGGAATCCCACGATGTTGTTTAATACGTTATCTACCATCTCAAGCGATATATCCCAGGGGTGAACCCATACGTCAACTTGCATTTAAACACCCTGCCAGCACTATATGCATATAATTTGTAGTCAGAACAATTTTAATTGATTTGCGGTATTATGTTTCAGACTATGATATGGCATGATGCGTCATACTATTCACTGAATTTGCTAAATCAAATAAGCATCACGCCTTATGGTCTTTGTAATACCCAGAGAATAATGTAGGAATATCAACCTTTAGAACGTGAGCATATCCTAAAATATACCAGGTGGAAAATGTGCCGCATAAAAGTAATTTAAAGTTAGTTAGCGTACACCTACCTGAGAAATACGTCGAATGTTTAGAGCGTCTTGTAGAGATGGGCTTATATCCATCAAGAAGCGAAGCCATCAGAGTAGCAGTTCGCGATCTGATAAGAAGAGATTTATGGAGACAAAGGTATACTACTAAGAGAAGAATGACTGCATAACATTTATATGATTAAGGATGACTATAGAATCTAGGCCGGCTCGATGTCCTCTGACAACATTAAAGACAAAATAAGGGAGAAATTAAGAGCTGTAGTGGATCCAGAGATAGGTCTTGATATCGTAGAAGCGGGATTTGTGAGAGACATTCAAGTAGATAATGAAGGGATAGCTACGATTTCTTTAATGCTTACTTCTCCGTTTTGTCCTTTAAGCGTCTATATCGTTGAAAGTATAAGAACTGCGGCAATGAGCGTCCCCGGGGTAAAAGATGTTAAAGTAAACATAGTGGGCTTTGGTATACCTCCTGAACTTAAGAAGAAGCTTGAGATTCAGGAGGAGTAGATTGCTT
>JAGGUS010000273.1 GCA_021158375.1 Thermoprotei archaeon | reverse complement strand
TTGTAATCTTAAGATCTTTAATTTTAAGAAGCTTTATTCCAAGACCTAGCAAAATGGAACCCCCTGTAGCAGTTAACGTATTTAGTGCATTAGTTGATATCGTGATTTTTATTATTGACGCTATTAAGGCAATAGATCCTTGATAGAGAAGCATCGGGATTGTACTAAATATTACGCCTATACCCAATGAGGCACTGTAAGCAACTGCCATAAAACCATCTAGAACGGACTTTGCAAATAATATTGAGGGATTTCCAAGTCCATCTTCTATGGAACCCACTATAGTCATAGGACCAATACAGAATGTTATAAACGCAGTAACCATACCCTCTATAAAACGATCATCGTGGCTGAACTTCCTTTTTATGACTTCTGCAAATTTGTTTAATCTTTCCTCAAGGCGTATGAGCTCACCAAATATCGCACCGATTAGAAGGCCTAGCACTAAGGCTATTACGTCCGAAAGCCTCACTATCATCGATATTCCTATAGCACACGTTGCTAAACCTATAGCTTGAATTATCATTTCCTCTATTCTGCTAGGGATCTCTTTATGGAATAGCACACCGAGTAAACTACATCCGAAGACTACTAAGACATTTACTATAGTACCTATTATAGATCATCACCTCCTCTATTCCTAAGGCGTCTCATTAAGGCATTCCTCATGTGCAATATTATATCTGGAGTTATTTTCCTTCCCCTTCTTATAAGGTCATATAAGATATTATCGATATCAAGCTCTGTTACAACACCTAATTTATGTAGAAGCTCGTTTGCTTCATTGATATCTGTACTTTTAATAACAGCTTGTGCCAAGCGAAATATTGAAAAAGCTTTTAGCGGGTCTATTAACCAGATTATAGTCAATATGGGGTTTATTTCAACTACCCTCGTTCCATCCCTTATGGGTAGTTTTCCATAAAATCCATTAAGAGCCATTAGTATTGCCTTAGATGTCTCGCTCACTACTCCTCCTTTAAGAATCCTCAATAGAATCTCAGTAAGTGATCTGTGTAGACCAAGAGCACATATTAATGCTCTATTTCTAGCCAGAATAGCCAGTCTATTCAGTAGGTAACTAAGACTCAACTCTCCATCTGCTCCCAATCCCAGTACGCAGAGGAGCTTGAGAGAGACTGAAGCTTTACTCAATCCAGCAAGGCTTACTGAGTCAGCAAGAGGACTCCAGAGATCTTCCTCATCACCATTAGCCAAGACATCACCACCAACATCAATAGCTATGACGGTATCAGCACCTATGTAAGAACAGACCTCCTCGATACCCTTCTTTATCCCTTTAGCTCCATACGATATATCAAGTACGAATATAGGGATGTCTAAGATAGAGGCAACTCTACTTGCCTGAAATATAACTTTATTGCCATTACGTATAGCATATGAATCCTTTGTGACGATAGCTGCATAATCGCCGATCAGCCTAACATTCCTCATCTGACTTATAGATATAGGGCCTGGAACAGGATCTACAACATAACGTTCCCAGACGATAGTGCCTACATCACATTTGCGAGCACCTAAGCTTTTAAAGACGTATGAGGATAAAATGGTACCAACAATATCACCGCCACCGCCCATACCAAAAATAAATATATGTCTTTCCTTAAGATGCGCGAGATCATCTATGAAGTATTCTTCCATTTTCAGCCTACTCCCTCCGATAGATAGCATATTCGGTCTCTATTATATGGGCATCTACATGACCATCCTCAACTTTGCCATATACAACTATACTATCGCCCTTCTTTATGAAAGCAATACCCTTAAAGATTGTACGTACGCCTGAAACCGTTAATAACGTTTCATGACCGTGATTTTCCTCTATAGCGTTTTCTAACGAAAGAGGAAAACCAGCGGTGTAATACACTATCTCAGGTCTTTCTGTGACAACGCCTGAAAATTTAACATTCGCTCCATTCATATCCTTAACCTGTGAAGGAGATACTACATAATACTGCACGTTATTCCTTACTTCTGTAGGATAAGGTAATTGTTTTCTCTTCTTGAAGAACCAAAGCATAGTATCTACCTCATGGTTTATTCTACCTTGCCTTAGGAATTAATGTGTAAATCCGTATTTATAGGTTAATATGATGCATATGCATAACTTTTATGCTATGGAAGTGATAACAAGTTTAAACAATAAGTGAAATAGATGAGTTGGAGGAAGGATTTAATGATATTATTGAATACCTTACCGAAATATGATGTCGTGGTGATAGGTGGTGGGACAGGAGGATTTGCAGCAGCAATAGCGGCAGCGAGAAGTGGAGCGAAGACGTTACTCGTTGAGAGATATGGGTTTCTAGGTGGTATGGCTACTGCTGGCCTCGTTAATCCCTTCATGTCATTTCATATAAAGGGAGTGCCGATAATAGGAGGAATACTTCAAGAATTAATAGAAAGGCTTAAAGATATGAATGCATATGATGAGAAAAATAGATCGTTTGATCCCGAAGTAATGAAATACGTAATGGACTCTATGATCGTCGAAGCTAGTGTAGACTTATTACTCCATACAACATTCATAGATTCAGTAGTGCATAAGAACACAATAAAAGGCGTTATACTTCACAATAAGTCGGGGATATACGTAGTCCCTGCAGAAATATTCGTCGATGGTACAGGCGATGGGGATGTGGCCGTTAGTGCTGGGGCTCCTTATGAAAAGGGACGCAAAGAAGACGGCCTAATGCAACCAATGACTCTTAATTTCGACTTAGCAGGAGTTGATGAAGAGAAAATGCCCAGTAGAGAAGAGATAAATAGAGCTTACAAAGAAGCCAAGGAAAGAGGAGAGATAACCTGTCCAAGAGAGGATGTGTTGTGGTTTTATACCGTTAGAAGGGGAATAATACACTTTAATACAACCAGAATAGTGATGGTAGATGGGACGAAAGTAGAAGACTTAACTAGAGCGGAAATAGAAGGCAGAAGGCAAATGTTCGAAATCGTGAACTGGCTTAAGAGGACTTTTAGGGCGTTTAAAAATGCATATATAATTAGGTCAGGTGTCCAAATAGGCGTTAGAGAGACTAGGAGAATAATTGGGGAATACGTACTCACGGCGGAGGATATATTAAAGGCAAGGAAATTTCCAGATCCTATATGCAGGGGAAATTACCCTATTGATATACATAACCCAAGAGGAGAAGGTACTATACTCAAATTTCCTCCTCCAGGAGATTATTATGAAATACCATATGGATGTATAGTACCGCTAAAAGTAAATAATTTACTAATAGGAAGTAGATGTATTTCAGCTACTCATGAGGCCTACTCCGCGATAAGGATTATGCCTATAGTAATGGCAATAGGACAGGCAGCAGGCACAGCCGCTGCACTATGCGCTAAGTTGAACATTAGACCAAGAGATCTAGAGTACGAAATACTTAGAGATCATTTAAAAGATCAGGGAGCAATATTATAAACTTAATTATGATAAAATCTATGTTAGTTCCTTCATAATGATCTTAGTTAGTTCT
>JAGGUS010000225.1 GCA_021158375.1 Thermoprotei archaeon | reverse complement strand
GCATCGTTAGTTATAGCTGATGTCACGGCTTTAGCATATCCTCTTCCTCTATAATCCGGATGCGTAAAGACATCACCAATAATCCATACTTCTGGCATTCTTAAGTATGCACAGGCGGTAGAGACCAGCTTGTCCTCTACAAAAAGACCATAATATCGGTACCTGTACAGTATATCCATAGCCTTCGACTTATCCATAGAGATTCCCTGAACTTCTTTTAACCTTATGAAGTGCTGTAGATGATCTTCACAACTACTGTTCAAGAGCGTTATGCCTTCATGCTTAAACGCCTTAAACTCATTGGAGAACACTACCATGTTGATGTACGTTGTAATATCGATATTCCGAAGTCCTCTTTCCTTTAGATAATCGACAACAAAGCCAACGAAGCTTTTATCGTATACTTGGATTATGACCTTGCCGTTAATGGGAATGTACTTTAGGAGTTCATTCACTTTACCCCATAGGTGTACGCCATAGCTATATGGGCCATGCCATATGAGGATATAGCCAACAATGGAATTCTTGTTAATGGCAAAATATAACTTGATGTCTTCAAAGTAGTATATAAGATCATACATTAAGTAAACATGAATAAGCGGATCGCTAAGATAAAGCCTTCTTATAGCCTTCCAAATCAACGCATTTAGTGAATTAACATCAACTATCCGCATCTCATCGGCCCTCTCCCACGTATCTTAACTGTGAAATCATTTAAAAGACTATATAGATATATCGAGAACATACTCACTTGGTCGTTAAATCTCGAACAGTATATTAATCAATTATTATATGCTAAATCGGAAAATCCAGCAATATATAGTATCCAAACATATGCTTTAATATACAAGTTTTGGATATTTTAATAATGGGAATAAGCTATGCCCGGAACTATACCTCTTATTGGCGAACAATTCCCTAAAATGAAAGTAATAACCCAATTAGGAGTAATAGAACTACCGGATCATTTCAGGGACAAGTACTGGGTTCTTTTTAGCCATCCAGCAGATTTCACACCAGTCTGCACTACAGAGTTCGTTGCATTTGCTAAAAGATATGAGGACTTCAAAAAGCTAAATACAGAGTTAATAGGATTAAGTATTGATAGTAATTTCAGCCATATGAAGTGGATTGAGTGGATAAAGGATAAGTTTGGAGTGGAGATAGAGTTCCCGATAATAGCAGATCCGAGAGGAGAGGTGGCTAGTAAACTTGGTATGCTTCATGCCCAGAGCACAACTCATACAGTAAGAGCTGTATTTATCATAGATCCTAATGGCGTTATTAGAGCGATCCTCTACTATCCATTAGATAATGGAAGGAACATAGACGAGATCTTAAGATTAGTCAAAGCCATACAGATAACGGATAAATATGGTAGAGCTACGCCTGCGAATTGGCCTAATAATGAGCTTATAGGAGATGCAGTAATAGTTCCACCAGCAGGAACAGTACAGGAGGCAAAAGAGAGAGTGAAGATATTTAAATGCTTTGATTGGTGGTTCTGCTATGAAGAAGGCAAGGTACCTAGAGAAGAAGTAGAGGAAGTTCGCAAATGGCTTGAAAGAGCAGCAAGGCCTCAAAAGTAAAAATGAAGTAATTAAATAAGCTTTTTCTATTAACAGTAATCTTAGTGTTAAAATATGGTGAGAACGCATAGAGTTAATATAGCAGATGACTTATGCCTTCTACGTCTAGATGATCAAGTAAAGTATTTGAAGGCCTTTGATCTAGACCGAAAGGTATGACATACAATTCGTATGTGTTAAGACAGAACAGGGAATTATCATATTCGATACGTAGAAGCACGAGTATAGCGATTTCTTTATCAGTAAACTAAAGGAAGCAGTTGGCCCTAATGAAGCGAAGTACTTAGTAGTGCATCATATTGAACCATATGGAAGAGCTATATGGCGCATCAGTATACCCAATAATTGAATACGTTATTAAGTTAATGATTAAGAAGATCCCTAAGAATAAAAAAGAGAACTTGAACAAGGTGGATTTAATGTCTATGATGTGATAGCGTTTAGAGCGAGACATACAAGCAAATATGAAGGTATTATCAAGAAGCGTGCTGAGGAGTTCATTGAATAGTTATAAGTCGTCACATGAACTTTATTAGCTTAGAAATCCATTAGAGTTTATAGTTCAATATGATCGTAGTTTGACTAATCTTCAAGATAACTTTTTAATGAAATTGAAGCTTAATTCCCCTCTGAAGTGAGAGAGTATGAAAGGAGCTGACGTTGTGGTGATAGGAGGGGGGCCTGCAGGGTACACTACAGCTTTAATCGCCAGCCATCTCTATCCCGATAAGAAGATAGTCCTTATCCGCCGTGAAGAGAAAGTACTAATACCATGTGCCATTCCGTACCTATTTTCATCGATAAAATCAATAGATCAAAATATACTTCCAGATAAACCACTAATAGAAGCTGGTGTCGAGATCCTGATAGATGAAGTGAAATCGGTGAACACTAGTAATAGGATAGTTAAGACAGCTGGAGGGAAGGAAATCGAGTATGCAAGGCTTGTTCTCGCAACAGGCTCTTATCCAGTCAGATTAAAGCTTAGGAATGACGATTTAGAGAACGTCTTTTACATTGTGAAGAGGTATGAATATATAAAGTCTATGGTGGATGCCGTAAGAGAGGCGGATAATGTTGTAATAGTAGGAGGCGGTTTTACTGGAGTTGAGATGGCAGATGATATAGTAAAGTTAGGTAAGGACGTTACTGTCGTAGAAGCGTTACCACACTGCTTAGCTAAAGATTTTGACTCGGAGTTCTGTTCTATAGTAGAGGCGGAATTAAGGAAAGAAGGAGTTAAAGTATTAACAGGAAGCCTTGTGAGTGAGATTGAGGGTAACAAGAAAGTTGAGGGTGTAAAGCTTTCTAATGGAACTACTATCCCAGCAGATGTTGTAATAATTTCAGTAGGCGTAAGGCCTAATACGGATCTGGCCAAAGCAATGGGATTGCGCATTGGAACGTTAGGAGGAATAGAGACGGATTGGTGTAGGCGAACGAGCGATCCTTCAGTTTTCGCCGTAGGAGATTGTGCAGAGAGACCAGATTTTATAACTGGTAAGCCTAGTCTGGCTAGATTAGCGTCGGTCGCTACTAATGATGCAAGACTAGCTGCTTTGAATCTCTTCTCAATCAAAGCTCCATATCGTCCATCATTTCCAGTTGGAGCATTCATCACTAAAATAGGGAGTGTGACCTTAGGATGTGTCGGCTTTACTGAGAATAAAGCTAAAAACGAGAAAATAGATTATGTAGTCGGTGTTGCAGAGGCGGTAAATAGGCACCCACCAGTACTTGAAGGTGCGAAAGTTATAAAGCTGAAAATCTTAGTATCGAGATTCTCTCGCGAGATAATAGGAGCGCAAGTTGCAGGACCTCCTACGGTAGGAGAATTCCTAAATCTGCTCTCCGTGCTCATACAGCATAAGACTAAGCTCGAAGATTTAATAACATTACAAATAGCTACACACCCCTGGCTAACTCCTTCACCTGTAGCCCACCCACTGCATAAAGCAGCACTCAGCATTTACCAAAAGCTTCAATATTTCAGTGATAATATTAAATGAAAATATTAAATTAGAGTAGAACTTTCTTGTTATTTACATAATAAATAATGTTTCTGCTTAAAATGACTAAAAGTAATTAATCTGTAGAGGTACTTCAGAAGATTTTGGATTTAGAGTAGTTTGAGAACGGGCAACCTTCCCTCAACCCATTGTTTATTAGTCGTAAAGTTATAGAATTGTATATCAGTGATCATTTAGTTCCTCGTTTTGTGATAACGTTTAAAAATATACTTATGGTTTTAGTAGATTGGTATGCCTTCAGAAGATGTAGTCAAAGCATATGATCTTATGAAGTCCTTCGGTGATATCAGAGCTGTTGATGGTGTCTCGTTTAGTGTAAGGAAAGGAGAGATATATGGTCTCCTGGGACCTAATGGCGCTGGTAAAACCACGACGATTCGTATGACTATAGGCATAATAACGCCGGATAGAGGCGAAGCATATAT
>JAGGUS010000042.1 GCA_021158375.1 Thermoprotei archaeon | reverse complement strand
TAATATGAAGGTTCTTTTAATATTAGACCATGTTGAGAAACTGAAATTTTTCTCTCGATATTGGGATATGAGGCTAACTCCCAAAGGGATAATTGAGAGAATTATGAATAGCGATGCAATTGGTATAGTATGTTCCGTTACAGGGATAGAAGAGGCTAGTAGTATGTTTGGCAATACAAGAGAATTCTTTATAGCTAGGAGGGTAGATCGTCTTAACGCACGTAATGCTAAAAGATTATTTGCTATGCTCTTAGAAGATATTGAAGTGGATAACGATGCTCTAGAGTATTGCTATGACATTACTAGAGGCCTTCCTCTTCACGAGCACTTATTGGCGGAGGAAGTGATCTTGAGTAAAGTCAATAGGCTGAGTGTTAAGGCTCTTCAGGATATAATCGAGAGAAGCTTAAAAAGGCCTTACAGCGTGTTGTATATGGGACTTAGAATCTATCATCATGAAGTGCTTGAAGCAATTAGGGGAAGGAATATGGCGATAAAGATACTGCTCTCTATATCGAAGGGTTACGATACCATATCTAAGGTGTCTAAGGATGTAGGTAGACCTACTCAGTACATAACGGGGTATGTTAAAAGGCTTTCTGATATAGGGATACTTGATTATAGTGAAGGTAAGATTAATGTGCGTGATGTCCTCTATTTAAAGTGGCTATTAAAGACGTATTCCAGATAATTACGTATGTCTTTTAGGTTCCCATCCATGACGAGAAGCCCATTCTTCTAATTTCCTTATATACTCCTTCCTAAGCCCTAGGTATACTCCTCCCTCTTTACCGCCAAGCCATGCAATAGTTGTTCTCCCTAGTGGTATTAACCCTACCAAATCTCTAGCCTTTACTCTTATCCTAGTTACATAATGATCCAAGAACTTAGTCGGCTTTATGACTATATCTAGGCCTTCAGTAATACCTACTACTTTGACGTAATAGCCTTCTCCTGGATTTAGCAACGTATTCAAATCGGGATGTTCTATGTCTATATGAGTGACCCTAGCCCTGGAGTAGCCCTTAACGTGTACGTATACCTCCGCTTCCTCGACTTGTATATGTGGGGGTTCTAGGTAGACCTTAGCACTTATTGGTATTTTACCTGGGCCAGGGCCAGTCATTGTTCTCGTATACAGTATATGGTGCATAATTGGTATTTAGCTTCTTCGCTAAGCTTTCCTATCTTATATGTAGAGCTCTTCAGGCCTCATAAAAGTATTTTTGGCAAAACTGCTTCCGATAAGTATATAACCATGAACATAGGTAAGTTTTAGTGGAGAGGTGTTAATGCATGGTAAAATGTCCTAAATGTGGAGCTGAGGTAGAGAAACCAATAAAGACTTGGAAGCTTGCCCCCAAGGGTCGTAAGCCTGTGACAATAGGCCTCTTTAAGTGCCCAAATTGTGGAGCTTACTTTAGGAAGGGAGTAAAGGAGTAAAAGGGATGAAATTAACCATTAGCCGAACCAGCTTAAAATTTTTATAGTTTTTCTTTTCACTTCACTTGGTGACTATATGAAAATTAGCGCGCTTACTTTATCTAAAATCGCGATATTTGCTGCTCTCTACGCTACGTTAACGCTTACCCTGCACCCTATATCGTATCAAGCCATACAATTACGGCTTTCAGATGCCCTCATACCCCTTTCTATAGTATATGGTTCAGAAGTATCCATAGGAGTGTTCATAGGATGTATAGTAGCGAATCTGCTAGCGCCCTACGGTCCTAATATACTAGATATAACGATAGGATCATTAGCAAATCTAATAGCATCATATATAGCATTACGATTTAGACGCAGGCCGACAATAGGATGTATACTCGCAGCAGTAATAATTGGATTTATGGTTGGGAGCTATTTATGGACTATAACAAACGTTTCTCCATATTTCACTATATCAAGCGTTACGGTAAGTAGCTTGATAACAGTAGGAGTTATAGGGAGGATACTAGTAGGCGCTATTACCAAGGTGTTAGAGGAACGCGTACTACGCTAGCGTTAAGCGATGATACTAATGCGCGCATTATGTCCACGGCTATATTCCTTTCATAAGGGAAGCGTGTGTCGAAAAGTACTGCATATACGCCCAGCTTCCTTAATTTCTCTCCTATTAGTGCTACTTCTTCCGCTATAGAACTATTAGGCTTGAGGGGGACATTAGCTTTACAATCAGTTACTATCACAAGAGAGACCATTAGGTTCTTATGTTTAGCCTTCTTCCTCGCTATAAGGCGATATGCCTCTAAAAGTGCATGAGATAAGGGAGTCTTCCCTCCTGTTGGAGTTTTCTCAATTGCCTTAAGTACTCTTCCATAATTCCTCGTAGGTTCCACTACTACTTTAGCGCTATATTGTCTAAAGACTATGAGGGAAACAAAGTCCTTATTTATATAAGCTCTTTGAGCTAAATTCCATAGTATACCCTTCGCTAGTTCTATTCTCCTAAGAGCTGCCATAGAGCCACTAGAGTCTAGCATGAATACAGTTAAGTGGGGGACAGGCTTTCTCCTAACCCTTTCCCGTATATCTTCGTCTTTTATTTTAAGAGGCAAACTTATGCCTTCTCGTAATTGTCTTAAAGTAGCAGCTCTTATACTAGCATCTATCGCTATGTCTTTTACATTCTTAGGATCTTTAGGTATAACATATCCTATGTAAGCACCTGAGAGACCTCCTACTTCCTTAGCGTAAATTCTCCTTGCAGCCCTTATGCCTGCTCCATAATGAGACTTAAAGTTTCTTGGAATGCCATCTACCTTTACACGTTTGTCTACGCCAAAAACGCGTTCTCTAAAAGGGGCTGAAGGAAGGCGTGCGGTATATCCTAAATCGTATATATTACTGCGAGTGTTCTGTAACGCCTGATGCCCATAAATACCTTGAGGCCTGCCTAAATCCCGCATTCCCCTTTGAGACATCCTAAAGCTAGGAACTTGCCATCCATCTAAATTACGAAATTTATCGAAGCTCCTTTTTATGTTCCCCCTTTCAAAGCCAAGACTTTCAAGTATCTCCCTAACGTTCCTAGAAGTCACATTCTCTACGTCAAATACTGATGCCTTAAGCCTATGAGGTAGCACTAATTCTAGAGCTGCCTTTATGTCATCTTCATTTACTGAATGTCTACCATTGAATGCAGCAATAGCCTTAGCAGTTCGTATACAAGTTATCTCAGCTCTATGAGTTCTCACTTTTAGCTCGCTCATAAGTTTAGCTACAGTCATTATTAGCTCACGATCTACTTTAACATCCTTTAATATCTCGCGAGCTATTTTAATACGCTCCCTTAGCCTCCTCTCTCTCTTTTCATACTTAGCTAGGAATCCTTCAGGATCATTATAGAATGCTTCAACACGCTCGACTATTTCACAACGGAGTTCAGGATCATCTATTACCTCCATATCTACTACTAGTCCAAATCTATCTAATATCTGAGGTCTTAGTTCGCCTTCTTCAGGGTTCATACTTCCGACGAGTATAAACCTAGCTGGATGCCTTACAGATATCCCTTCTCTTTCAACTATATTCCAACCGGAAGCCGCCGCATCTAATAAGACGTCTACTAGATAATCATCAAGAAGATTGACTTCATCTATGTATAAGATATTTCTGTTAGCCTCAGCTAGGATACCTGGCTCGAGCGCTTTTATCCCTTCCTTTAACGCCCTCTGAACATCTAACGTGCCAACTACTCTATCCACGGTAGCGTTAAGAGGTAGTTCTACTACACGCATTTTCCTTTTCTCAACAGGAAGCTTATCTCCTTTTAACCACATTTCGTAATGAATATCACACATTTCAGCAGGATCATTGGGATTACAGTTAAACG
>JAGGUS010000090.1 GCA_021158375.1 Thermoprotei archaeon | reverse complement strand
GATAAGTCTCTTCTGTTAGTGCAGCATGTATTGTAACAATATCAGACTCTTTAAGCAAAGTATCCAAATCAACAAGCCTACAACCAAAACCACGAACAACATCAACAGAAACATAAGGATCATAAACCAGAATATCAACATCGAATGACTTTAGAAGCTCTACCAGTCTTCTAGCTACAAGGCCAAAACCTACTATACCCACAGTCTTGCCACGTAAATCATATGTGACGAAATCTCTCTTACCTTTAATCCCCCAGTTCCTCTCCCTCATAGCGAATATGAAATCTGGAATCCTCCTAAGACAGTTCAATATGAGAGCTAACGCAAACTCGGCCACGCTAAACGCTATTACGTCGGGTGCATTAACTACAACAATTCCTCTTTTGAACACCTCCTCAGTAACATACGGCTTAACGCTTCCAGCAGCATGACCTATTATCTTAAGTCTATCCGCATTTTCGAGAACCTCCTTAGTGAACCTAGGCGATCCCCATCCAGTTATGCATCCGTCAATTCCCCTAATCATCTCCTTTAATTCCTCCTGCGTTAGATTCTCATCCTCCTTCTCATTATAGATCACTTCTGCGAAACTCTCAAGTCTCTCTATATCCTCAGGTCTCGATATGTCCCTTAGAAGGCGCTTAGGCACTGTAACTAAAATCCTCACCTTTTTGCCGCTCATACTTTCAACCTTCATTCTCTAGTTATGGTCACTTTCTGCATTTAAGCTTAGTCTCCATATAAATGCTTATATTAACTAAACGATAGATGTTGTCTAGGGTGTAAGTATGGTAAAGTTCACCGTTTTTACATTAGCGTTTCCAGGATACACTGCTGAAGATGCTATTCGAGCAGTAGCTAAGTTAGGTTATGATGGAGTTGATATCCGTGTAAGGCAGGATGGTCACATCTATATAGATGCCCCAAAGGAATATAGGAAGAAGTTAGTTGAATTAGCTAACTCCCTTGGAATTCGAATAGTCGGGGTCTATTCCTATCTAAGAGAGGAGTTCATCGCATCTGATCCTGGAGAGAAAGAGAAAGCGCTTAAGAACATAATCGCTCATTTAGATCTTGCCGTAGATCTAGATGGCGTATACTTAAGAATATTCGCTGGGACGAAGGAGAGGACTGAAGAGAACATGAGGAAGTTCATAGAGATGTGCAAACTGGCATGTAAGGAAGCTGAGGATAGGGGCGTGTTCATAGGCATAGAGACTCATGGAGAACTTGCCTACTCCGGTGATACTTGCAATAGAGTACTAGAGGAAGTAGGTTCCGAAATGCTAACCATTGTCTACGATGTTGCTAATATTTACAGACAGAGTTTAGATCCACTCGAAGAACTTAAGAAAATAGACTTAAGCAGAGTCATCTCCGTTCAATTCCATGACTTCAAGAAGGAAAACGGGACATGGAAGCCCGTGTTATTAGGACAAGGAGATATACCACATGAACCAGTAATAGAGTATCTCAAGGAGAAGAACTACGATGGATTCATAGTGGATGAATATGAGAAATGGTGGCATCCCGAGCTCCCCGATCCAATGGAAGGCCTTCCGAAAGAATTATCCTACTTAAAGAGTAAATTTGGAGTGAAATGAGGAGGTGCATGACGTGGTAACCATAAAAGAGGTAGAGGTAATCCCCCTAAGGATACCATTCGTAAGGCCATTCAAGATATCTAGAGGGTATGTAGGAGCTCCTGGTAAGCCAGGAGAGCACGTCTACTTAAAGTTAGTGACAAGCGATGGTGAGGTCGGCTGGGGAGAGACAAGACCTATGCCTTCATGGATGTATGAAACGATGGAATCCGTCTACACCACGCTGAAGAAATACATAAGTAGGATATTGATAGGTGAGGATCCGTACAACATAATAAAAATACATAAGGCTATGGACAAGGAACTAGCCCCTGTAGTGAGCTCAGGTCAGCCCTTCGCAAAATCAGCCGTCGACATAGCTCTCCATGATCTAGTAGGCAAGCTCACAGGCACTCCCATCCACAGACTCCTAGGCGGGAAGATAAGGGATTATGTCGAGATGTCAGCACTAATCTCAGGAACCCCAGACGCAATAGGAGATTACGCGAAGGAGATGTGGCAAAAAGGCTATAGGTGCTTTAAACTCAAGATAATGGGAGATGTAGATGAAGACTACAAGTTGATCAAAGCCCTAATTGAAGCAGTACCGGAAGGTAAGATATGGCTAGATGCAAATCAAGCATACTCCAGCTACTCATTACGCTTCCTCCTAAGGAAGATAGCCGATATTGAGAACATAATTTGCATAGAGCAACCCGTCCCCACTTACGACTTCCACGGCTTAAGCAGGATAGTAAGAATAAGTCCAATACCAATAGCAGTAGATGAATCCTTATTCTCCCACTACGACCTACTAAAGCTGATATCCATGAATGCGCTAGATGCATTAGTATTAAAGATAGCCAAATCAGGCATAAGAACCTCAACTAAGATATATGCGCTAGCCGAAGCAGCCGGAATTAGCTGTATGGGTAGCGGAATGACAGAAAGCGGAGTCGGCTTCACCGCAGCAATGCATGTATTCTCAACTATGGAAATGATAGCGCCAGTGGATACAAACGGCCCTCAATTCCTTAAGGACATGCTTGTAAGAGGCCTAGAGATAGAAGGGGCAAAAGTAAAAGTGCCTGACAAACCAGGCTTGGGAATAGAAGTAGATGAGAAAAAGCTAGAAGAGTACAAAGCAGAAATAGAGATCTAACTAAACATCAGATCGACTTTTAACGTTTTTATTAAACTCGCTATACTTAATCTTATTTAATTTCTACGTATAAATCGTGCTAATCTAAAATCATATTAGGGAAGGGTTATAGGTTTCATGTACTCCCTACCCCCAGCAGTATGAAGCTTTACCTCAATGGTCACACCACTTGTCACAGTACCAGCACCAGCTATGCTAGCATCAACTGGAATAGCTATAAGTATATAGTATGTCTCACCTGGACCAATGGTTATCGATACAGGCACGCTCGTTGCATCTAGCCAAGTATTTGGTTGTGGATTACCAGTCTGAGGATTATCCGATGGCGAGATATCAGAAGGCATTTCCTCGCTGTACCAATACTGAGTCTTAGCTCCCTCTTTAGTCACCTCTTTAAGCGGTACGTCATTTATGAGTATGTTATCAATCTCTATAGTAGCTGCGGCCGTACCTTTATTCTCTACAGCCATATAAATTACGAAGTACTCAGTATTAGTGGTACTTTCTTTAGTTGCATAGATCGCCTTTATTTCTAGTTGTTCGAATCTTGTGTATAGTCCTGCTATGCCTCCCATCCAGTACGCTACCGCCATTCCTACGATAAGCACAATAGCTACGATTATGACAGTAGCTATGATAGGTTCCATACTCCTTAAATCGCTTAGCGCATCCCTAGTACACCTTGTACCGCTTATCATTCTCTCAAGCTTATATAGGAAATATTCACATAAAAATTTAAAAATTACGCAATTACTTGTACAACATAATAGTTTAATATAGAAGATCTTTAGATATCCTCGCAAATTCATAGTGTGGCTCAGATTGATACCAATAGGCAACGCTAGAATAGTCTGCTAAAACTTCATCCCATTCACCATGATGAATTCTAACTACGATTTCCCTTTCAAAGGGTATTGGATCTGGAATATGGAACCTATAGGCCATTATTTTGAACTCGCTCTCATCCTTTACAAGAAGTCCATGAAATGGCGCGTAGAACTCGCCTTTATTGAAGTACCATCCACTTAAGAAATAGTCCTCAGTTCCAGTAGAACCATAGGCTAGTTCACCATCAGCTACGATCTCCATATTACCCTCCAGAAAGCCCAATCCATTACCCTTAGAGCGATCGAAACCTTCCATACACAGGAGCGTACCAACGTAATGCCCCCTTCCCCTAGCCTCCAATATGAGATATGGCTTGCCTAAACTTGTAGGCCGTTCCCTACGCCATATTGCATGAAACCTGCCCATATCGCTTACAT
>JAGGUS010000031.1 GCA_021158375.1 Thermoprotei archaeon | reverse complement strand
CAGTTATAGGAATAATACTGCCTTACTTACTTAAGGTAGCTATAGACGTGTACATAGCTACGAAAAACTGGAGTGGGCTTTTAAGACTTACTACAATTTATGGAGCTTTAGTAGTTATGCAGTGGATTACAAGTGCAATAAGCTCATATGTAATTGAAAAAGTCGGTCAGGAATACGCACACATCCTTAGGAAGAATACATTCGAACATGTAGAGAGGATACAATATCGTTATTTTGAGGAATTCAAAACAGGGGATGTAATATCTAGGATAATAAATGATACAGCGACAGTAAGGGATGTCTTCATAGGGCAATTGACGTCTCTCGTAGGAAGTATCATCAGCGTAGTTGGTTCCTTAGTAGTAATGCTAAGATTAAGTGTTAAATTAACATTAGCATATATGGTAGCGATACCTTTAATGCTTATAATAACAATGAAGTTCATGCCTAAGTTTATGCATGCTTTTAAAAGAGTACGAGAGAGAATATCAGATGTCACTGTTAGAGTTCAAGAGGCAGTAGCAGGAGTTCATGAAATACAGGCCTTCGGTAGGGAAGAAGATGCTATACGAGAATTCAGAAGGGTTAGCATAAGCGAGTACAAGGCTAGGATGGAAGTAACGAGGATGTTCATGATATACATGGCCATAATGCAATTAGCGGCAGGAATAGGTTTTGGCGTACTTTTAACCTACGGAGGTTACCTTACTATAGCAGGAGCGATGACTATAGGAACCCTCGTTGCGTTTACATCATATGCTACTTCATTCATGGCTCCACTCAGGACTATAATAATGTTCTACAACAGCTTCCAGGAGGCTATAGTTGCATTAAATAGAATAAATGAAATAATGAACATTCCTATAGAAGAAGATTATCCTGGCTCTATAGAAATAGATAAGGTAAAGGGCGAAATAGAATTTAGAAACGTTACTTTCAAGTATCCTGGCGGAGTCACAGCTCTTAAAAACATCAATCTCCATATAAAGCCAGGAGAGAAAATAGCAATAGTAGGTCCTTCTGGAGCTGGGAAGAGCACGTTAGTAAGCCTGATATGTAGGTTTTATGAACCAACTGAAGGAGAAGTACTAATTGATGGAATGGACATAAGGAAGATAAAGTTACGCTCACTAAGAAAGAATATAGGGCTAGTACTTCAGGAGACATACCTCTTTACAGGAAGCGTGAGAGATAATATAAAAATAGCTAATCCTAGCGCTTCTGATGAGGATGTAGTAAGGATATGTAAGGAGCTAGGCATTCATAAGTATATTATGACATTACCTGATGGATATGATACTGAAGTAGGCGAGGGAGGAATAAGCTTATCTGCTGGTCAAAGACAGCTAATTGCAATTGCAAGAGTGATGCTAAAGAACCCGCCTATAGTAATACTAGATGAGGCGCTGTCAAACGTAGATCCAGAGATGGAAAACTTCATAGTAAGAACAATAAGAAAATTACTTAAGAATAGGACTGCAATAATAATAGCACATAGATTCACGTCTGCTATGCTCGCTGATCGTATTGTTGTTTTGGATAATGGTAGGATTGTTGAAGAAGGTACTCACGAAGAACTAATGAAGAGAAAAGGACTATACTACAAACTATACATGATGCAAGCTGGTGAGGCAAGGTCAATCGTGTTTGGAAAGACATAAATAAGAATTAATAGTTGATTTATGTTAGATGATGAAGGGTACCAAATCGGAGTTAATAATGAAGATAGGGACTGCTGGCTGATCTATGTAAGGTTGTAATTTTCGGGTCTTGAGAAGAAGACTAGTTTATTCCTCTGCCAATCTCTAATTATAATGCGCGCCGCTTCTTCCACATTTAACTGTCCTCCCTTCAAGTAGAGCCCTCTCTTACGTGCTATCTCGCTTAGTATCTTGATGGGATCCTTTTCAGTAATACCATAAACTTTTTCAAAGACAAGCGGGTCCCTGGATAGAGCAAATTTAATTAAATGTATGGCGGGAACTACTGGATCATCGAGTGCTTCTGGCCTTAAAGCGCTACATAAAACTAATTCTTGTTCATCAGCAGATGGAGGAAAAACTCCAGGAGTATCGATTACAATTATATTAGTAGAAGCCCTTACTCTAAGAGAACTCTTAGTGAATCCTGGAATGGGTGAAGTACCACTTGAATGCCTCCCTTTAAGCACGTTGATTATCATAGACTTACCTACATTCGGATAACCTACAACGGCTACTTTCACTGGGAATTTAGGCGCGTACATCTTTATATATCTCCAGAGATACCTAGTGCCAAGACGATCGCGAGCACTTATGAATATAGTTGGGAACTCCCTACTAAATACTCTCTTCCATTTCTCAAGTACTTCCTTAGGTACCAAATCGGCCTTATTTATGACTAATATAAGGCGTTTTCCTTTATCCAGTACAAGCTTCTCTATACGTCTATTTCTTGTTAGATAGGGGTCTCTAGCATCTAAGACTTCAAGCACGATATCTGCTTCATTTATTACCCTTTTAATTATAGACCAGTATCGCGAATTAGGCATATAGTCAAGAAAGATAAGTCTAGAAAAATGTTAAGCTTAACGGTTCTAAGTTATCGTCTTAGCCTATCAACTAAATCGTCTTCCCAGCCCCATTGTCTCTTAAAGTGGATATTATAGTCTGAAATCACTATATACGTCCAGTAAGCCATGAAGAATATTAGTATAATTATTAAGGCTAGGCTTGACGTATTCCTCAGAATTACTTGGACTCCCCATAACAAGCCTCCTCCTTGTGCTATTCCTCCAGGCAACATTCTAGCTCCTTGATACGTCCTAAAACATACAATCAATGTGACTATCCATAAGACCACTCCTATGATCATGAATAATGAGGATGGTCTCTTGGGAACTGTTAATGGCTCACTAACCCTTCCCTTATCCATTTTTAGTAATGCATCATTCATTGTATGGACATATTCTCTATTTATACTATCGTGTGCTGATAGATCTCTACTAAGCAAGTAATATACAAAGAACATGGGCAACCCTAATAACACTAAGTTCAATATGGGCCAAACTACAGAGTTGATCCCTCGCTCCAGCTTAGTATGGTCTTCACGTAGCCTCCTTAGAGAGGCTAAGTCGTCTCTTAGATCTATGTTACGCTCTTTGGACTCATTGTCAAGAAATTCTATTATTGCATCCATTAACTCGCTATCTCGCTTAATATGCTCATTCCGCCTCTTAATAAGAAGATACATCAAGACTACTCCACCCACTCCAAGGGTTATTATAGAGATTATTATCCAGAGCAAGGCACTCATTACTTTATCTGTCCTATTTCTTATCTCTATTAATTCCATTATGCGCTCAGTACTCATGCATAACTACCTCCCTCAGAATTCATGTATTGCTCTGAAATCATATATATGGGCTACTGTATAGAACGAACTTCGTTGTCAACTTAGATTTAAATACTTTAGAGTAGGATTAGTAATAAGGTGATGAAGGAAGGTGATCGCTGAAAGGTGAGGAGAGCTCCCTATCTGAGCATAATATGCTTATAGGTGATAACATGCGATGTGCTGTTCTTGTTATTGATATGCTTAACGATTTCATATATGGATCCTTAAGTTCAGAGAGATTTAGGAGAATAATTCCTAACATAAGAAGACTACTTAGTGAGGCAAGAAAGAAGAATATCCCAGTTATATATGCAAATGATTCGCACATACCGGGAGTTGATGAGGAGCTTAAAATTTGGGGAGATCATGCAATACGGGGTACTAAAGGAGCGGAGGTTATAGACGAATTAAAGCCTACAGAAAAGGACTATATAGTTGAGAAGAGAAGGTATAGTGCTTTCTTCAATACGGATTTAGATCTACTGCTAAGAGAACTAAAGGTAGACACAATAATAATAACAGGAATATCTACTGATGTCTGCGTACTACATACAGCAGCAGATGCATTCTTTAGAGGATATAAAGTGGTAATCCCTGAAGAGTGTGTAGAAGCGTTTAATGAAGATGGGCATAGATGGGCATTAGATTACATGAAGAGAGTTTACAAGACAGATATAGTTAAACTTGAAGATGCAGTAAAACTTATTAGAGAGGATGACCCAGATCCTCCTAATAACCAGCTCGATAAAGGGAGCTTGATGGGATCTATGAAGCCTGTTTCAGAACATAGGAGTTTCACAACTATAATAAAATCGAAAGCTAGGAAGTTCACAAGAAAAGGAAGTAAGATACAATACTTGTGGCTAGCTTTAGACATACTCGTTATATTAATGAGCCTTCTTATGTTTACGGAGCCCTTCTGGAGATTAGATGTTAGCAAAGACAATCAAGCTGTAGGAAGTGTGCTACTATATGTAGACCATATAGCCTATACTTCAAATGATCCTTTCGTAAAGAGCCTCAAATTAAGAAGCATATCCTTCATAATGAGCTATATAAAATCATTCATAGTAATTATGCTACTAGCTATAGTAATAAGAGCTCTTTTGCAGGATAAGGGAGCTCCTTTAGCTATGATCCTTAAGTTCATCGCCTTTCTAATGCTTATTGGTGTTGTCACAATAAACAGGAGGATAATACCTTTGATAATACATCAGGGATTAACACCTCATGGCAAGACCATAGTAGATAGCTATGTCGTACTCTCAACCCCAGATTGGGGATATTATTCTTCGATTCTAACCTTTGTAATAACAATGATAACGTTTACTACAGAAGCGATAATAATAGCAATGAAGTTATTAGCTAGAGGTGTAAAGGAATTTGTAGAGGAAATAAAAAGCAGACCTTAAATTCAATAATTGTACAACTAATAACCTTAGTGATGAGACCAGGCTGGATGAGCATAGCGATGATTAAGCTTGTAAGGGCTGATCTCTTAGCAATTATATAGAGTACCCACTGAGGGTAAACAGAAAGAACCTAGAAAGGAAATAAGCGAAGTCTTGCATTACAATATATCGAATTGTAAACAGCGTGCATATTTTTAATCCTCGACCCTTATATCGAATTCACAATACGGATCTCCCTTGGCAATACATTTAATTTCACTGATCTTAATATTAGCTTTAAATAGACTACTAAACCATCCCTTTAGCATACCCTTTATTAAGTAACTTGACGGTTCATTAGAACCCCTAAAAAGCTCACATTCAAAGGAGTTGTAGACCCTAACTAGAGCTCTCTTACCTTTAATGTCTAAGCTCCTCACTCTCAGTTTTCCAAAACCTATTTGTGCAAAAAGAGCCTCTGCGAATCTAACCATTTTATCTGGATCATCACTTTGAATGATTTCCCTATGGCTCTTATATGCGTTTTTACCCATTTCTGTACCTAATTGATAGAGCCATGCAGTATAGCCACTACCAAGCTCATCTCTTAGTAATTTAATGAATGCCTCATACAAGGGTTTCCTTAGGATTATCGCTCGTTCATTGAATATTGTTAAAGGGAATAGTCCATTATATGCAACAAAGCCTCTAAATATTGGGGCTATATATTCAACATGCTGAATCATGTCCAATTCCTTTAATTCGCGCATTACATTGTTGAGTAATTGCTTCTTATTAGTGAAATCTGCAAAGATTAGAATATCGATAGGATAATTGATGGCAGTTCTAGATAACTTTATATGTACTAATGGAATAGCTTTAGATGAGAAGATTTGCAATATTCTAACTAATATACCAGGAATTAGGAGTGCTTCGGGACTTACTCGTATGTGAAATGCGTGAATCTCCCTACTAGACAGGAATACGAATCGCCCAAGCTCATATGATACATCAGCGTTGATGACCTCAAGCTTAGCCACAATGATTACCTCCTCTATTTGCCCTCATAGTAAAAGTGTTCGCATATGATAATAAATTTTACTCATTATAATTCACGTTTCCGATACACAAATTTAATCTCTTACAAATTTTTG
>JAGGUS010000109.1 GCA_021158375.1 Thermoprotei archaeon | reverse complement strand
TAGAGGTATTCGCCCACATATATAATGATGGGGCTCCTGTAGACGTATATTCCCATGTAGTAATAAGGCTTGAAGATAATATTACAGCAGCAATCACAATAAACGGAAATTATAAAGCTATATGGATGGAGGAGGAGGCTATAGATGGGACTGAGGGGACTGTATATATCAGGGATGGAAGAGTTGGCATAGTAAAAGAGGGGCAAACACGAATTCCGATGAGGTTACCTCCGGGATCTACTCCTGATGCTAATTTTGTTAAATGTATATTAGGGAAAGAAAAGAACGAGTCACCTGGTATCTATGGATATATAGTAGCTCTAGTCACACAAGCAGCATATAGGTCTGCAAAAGAGGGAAAGCCTATAAAAATTACGCTTTAATAGGTGATTAAAAATGGATGTATTTAAGGCAATATTTGAGCGAAGAAGCGTTCGACATTACTTGCCAAAGCCTGTTGAAGAGGAGAAAATAATTAAGATATTAGAAGCGTGCAGATGGGCGCCTTCTGCAAGAAACCTACAGCCATGGGAGCTCATAGTTATAAAGGATAAAGAACTACTTAAGGAATTAGCTAAGACAGCACCGTATGGAAGGTTCATAGCAGAAGCCCCTGTAGCTATAGCAGTAATTACTGATCCCTCATCTAAATGGCATATAGTAGACGGTTCGTTACTGACACAAAATTTGATGTTAGCAGCCTGGGCTTTGGGGCTTGGTACATGTTGGATAGGTTCTATGGATAGAGAGAAGGCAAAGAGTATACTTGGTATTCCGAAGGAAAAGCATTTGCTTACGATAATTCCTATAGGATATCCAGCAAAGGTTAAGGAGAGCCATAGAAAGCCCCTAAAGGAATTCGTTTACTTAAATCGCTATGGCGTGCAATATTTCACAGAGTAGTTTTACAAATATTATCACCTTTTTGATTTTCTCTCTTCTTTAATAGCAGATAGTAGTTGAAGTATAACTCCCGCTACGAGATAGTAATATGCTACTTCAGCACACCTATTAGCTATATTTTCAGACCCTTTAGCAAGCTCCATTGCAGCAGTTACTAGAAATAACATAAATAATATTATTAGCGGTCCTCCGGGATTTTCCCTAACATATTTCCTAATCGGAGTTATATGCGTATTCATTAGTATTACATAATAAAGTGAGGTAAAGGAGGTTAGGGTATACAGCAATGCAAGAGTTATTTCACCACTTGAATACCAACGCCTTAATCCATATAGGATCCCATAAACGCTTCTTACACCATGATAGAACGTAATTATACCAGATATTGCAGCGATAATCATTGGCCAGGTATTAGCTAAGAATTTTAACATCATGTGTAAAAAATCGGAAGAATTCCCTCTCAATATGCAGGATATGATAAGTACTAATGTTAACAAAATGAGAACTATAGCCAGAAAGTAACATGAGAGGAGAGGCAATAAGGCCATGTATAAGAGCGAGATCTGCAGGAATACTAATGATACCTTGATACCATTAGTAGGTAATTTCATACGATTTAGAATTTGGGCTTAGAAGTAATATTTGCTTTTACATTAAAATAATTCTTCCCACTTCCTTAATTAATCAAATACATGCTAGGTCATTGAATATAGCCTCGTAGAAGGGTTCCATATGCCATAACCTTTCATAACGCTACACATTAATACCCGCTACTATTTTTATGAAAATAGGGATCATCGTGAGTGAGATCCTCTGGGCTGAGAAGTATAGACCAAAGACCCTTGATGAGATAGTTAATCAAGAGGAAATAGTCTCTAGACTCAAACAATTCGTCAGGGAGAAAAACGTACCTCATCTATTATTCGCAGGCCCTCCTGGTACTGGAAAAACTACCGCAGCGCTTGCTCTCGCTCATGACTTATATGGTGATAGATGGAGAGAGAACGTATTAGAGTTAAACGCCTCGGATGAGAGAGGCATAACTACTATAAGGGAGAGAGTTAAGGAATATGCCCGTACGGTAGCGCTTGGTGAAGTACCCTTTAAGTTAATAATATTAGATGAAGCAGATAATATGACAGCAGATGCTCAACAGGCATTGCGTAGGATCATGGAATTGTATACTACAACGGCTAGGTTCTGCCTCATAGCTAACTATCCATCTAAAATAATAGAGCCTATCCAGTCTAGATGTGCTTTCTTTAGATTTAGGCCTTTAAGTAAGGAGCATGTATTCGAGAGACTTAAGTATATAGCAGAGCAGGAAGGAGTAAAGGTTACTGAAGAAGGACTTGAAGCTATATGGGAGGTTAGCCAGGGAGATATGAGAAGAGCCATAAACACTTTACAAGCTGCTGCAGCATTGGGTATAGTTACTGCGGAAAACGTATATAAGGCCATAGGCATGGCAAAACCGAAAGAAGTACAGGAGATGATCGCATTAGCGCTAAAAGGAGATTTTATGGGGGCTAGGGATAGGCTTCGTACGCTTCTGATAAATTATGGTCTTTCAGGAATTGATGTAATAAAACAAGTTCACAGGGAGATATTCAATCCTAGGTCAACTGTAAAGCTTCCAGAAGATATTAAAGTTGAAATAGCAGATTTAGCGGGCGAAGTAGAGTTTAGGATAGTAGAAGGAGCAGATGATGAAATACAGCTATCGGCCTTTTTAGCAAAGTTAGCTCTAATAGGAAAGCGCTTAAGGTCAGGAGGGAGGTCATGAGCGTTAGAATACCTTGGGCTGAAAAATATAGACCAAAGAGAGTGAGCGAGATATTGGGGAATAGAAAAGCAGCACTTGAGCTATATCAATGGGTTAAGCAATGGAGCAAAGGCATTCCTAAGAAGAAAGCAGCCTTACTATATGGGCCTCCAGGAACAGGAAAAACTACGGCAGTTTATGCTGTAGCAAATGAATTGGGTTATGAAGTCGTAGAGATGAACGCTAGTGATATAAGGAGAGCAGAAGATATAGAAAGAGTAATAGCTAGAGCCGTTAATGTAAGCTCGCTCTTTGGAGCTAAGGGAAGAATAATACTCTTCGATGAGATAGACGGTATGAGCGGTACTGAGGATAGAGGAGGATTATCAGAAATACTTAGAGTAATCGAGAAAACCAGAATTCCCATAGTTATGACTGCCAACAATCCATGGGATCCGAGATTTAGACCTCTCAGAGATGTAGCGTTGCTTATTCGATTTAATAGGGTAAACAAGAACACATTAACGAAGATTCTACAGAACATATGCGTCAAGGAAGGGATAAAAGCAGATTATAGTGCACTGAGGCTAATTGCTGATATGTCAGATGGGGATGTAAGGTCAGCTATAAATGATCTTCAAGCCATTGCAGAAGGGCGAAGAGTACTAACAGTAGAGGACGTAAAAGCATTGTTAGCTAAGAGGTATAGAGAATACGATGCATTTACAGTTCTTAAATTGCTATTCTCATCAAGATCGGCAGAGCAAGCTAAGGCTGTATTGAGTCAATCAGAACTCGATTATAATGACCTAAAGGAGTGGATACATGAGAATCTTCCACTTCAATATTCGGATCCAGAGGAACTAGCTAAAGCATATGATGCTTTAGCAAAGGCAGATGTATACTTGGGAAGAATAATCAAAACTCAGAATTGGGGACTTCTTAGTTACGCCATAGACCTAATGACTGCAGGAGTAGCGATGGCAAGGAGACACCCATATCACTTCGTCAAATATAGCTTTCCAAGCAGGATGCTATTATTATCGAG
>JAGGUS010000038.1 GCA_021158375.1 Thermoprotei archaeon | reverse complement strand
TTTCTGAAGTTGTGTCTCGACTTCCAAGTTTGCCTATAGCTCCGGGTGTTCAAGTAGTTTTGAGTCCTTCTAGGAGGCTTGTGGCGTCATATAAGTCGGTTAAGGTTAGTTGGGATAGTGCGAAATTTATGTTGGGTTTTGAGAGTAATTGACATCATTGCTGTATTTGCTTTAGAACTTTGAGTGAATTTTTCTCGAGTTATTTTGTTCTCCTTGATTATCTATCCGTTTAACTCTTCTTGAGTACTTGTAGATTGGTATTCCTGGACTTGGCTTCTTGTGTTAGAGTCTTTTGATTATGTCTTCCCACCTTATTACTTCCCTTGGTTTTGGTGCTTCCTTGTTTTTAATAGGTTGTGTAGCTCTCTATCCTCTGTTAGTAACATTGTATTGTAGTAAACTGCTGTAGCATAGATTATTCTGTCGAAGTAGTCGTTGACTCTGTATCTGAGTAGTAGTTCATCAGCTATCTCCTCTACCTCACTCTTTGTTAAAACTGTTTGAGAGATTCTCGTGTCGCTTAGAATTGCTCTGAGCCCCTCCCTGAACCGGTTAAGAAGAGCTTCTCTTAGAGAGGGCTTCCTTCTCGACAAACCGATTATAATCCACTTAGCCTCAACTAGTGATGCTGGGTTGTAGAGTATAGAGTACTTATTGATGAGCTTAGGGAAGAGTACATTGTAGTCTTTGAGTTTTACACTAACTCCAAATATTGGTAATAAGTACGTAGTATCTAGTAATAACTTAGCCGTAGGCACCCTTCTCCCTCTGAAGTTCCTCACTAATCCTCTCAGCCTCATCAGGAGATATCTCTACCACATCACGCTTAATTAGATCCTCTATCGAAGGTATAGGCTCTATAATAAGTCTTAACCCTTTAACTAAGGCCCTTACTCTTCCTCCAGGCCTTATACCTATAGCCTCTCTAATATCCTTCGTAGTATATATCTCGCCTTTCTTTCCCACCCTCAAGATAGTTTCAGAACTCACGAAGATCTCCGATTATCCAACTAACAGCAGACATATAAAAAATTTCTTCATATTCTGAGGAGATCGTCTAGGACATATGAGAAAACATTTCAACACTACTGGGATTATTGGGTAATATCTACCATGTCTAACAATATAGTGATAGATGATACTCCCATCCAGTTCATGGCGCTATTAGCAATGAGGAGATCAGGGCTTGAAACCTTGATTACAGCAAAGTCCTTACTATTATACCCTTTCTCCTCCATGATTCTAAGTAAATCTCTTCAAGGTATTAGCTCATGCTATAACCTAGTGTAGGAAGCCTATGGGCGAGGCTGTGGGGTTGGTGAGCGTTTATTACATTCTTGTTGGACTCTTGTGGGATATTTTCACGGTTACTTGTTAGTTTAGAGGTTATTTGTCCGAATGATCGATATGTTATAACGTATGGTTCACTGTTTTAGAGCATATTGGTTCGCTTATTTACTACCAATTGGTTTATCGGTGCTTGATGTAGTAATATCTGTTGGTGGCTAGTATGGTTAGGGTTATACGTGTTAGGTATGAGAATGGTGTTTTGAAGCCTTTGGAGAAGATTGATCTTAAGGAGGGTGAGGAGATTGAGATAGTTCTTCGTAGAAAGGCTTCACGAGTCTTCGGTGTTCTTCTCCGTAGAAGGCCTAATCTAAAGCTTGAGGATGTTAATGAGGTTATTGAGGAGATAGATGCTTAATTGAGTGTTCACGCTTTTTTACTGATCATAGAAATTTACAATCATGGAATAGGCTCCTTTTCTATCTGTCTTATTGCTTGGCTGATTATTTGGTCTGTAATGTATAGGCTGGTTTCTCTTATCTTATTGATTAGGTTTATTGCCTGTTCTTTGGATACTATGTTGTGTTCGTAGGCTATTTTTATAAGTCCTACTGTTCCTCTTACTTTAATGTTAAGTTTTCGGCATGTTTTTCGGGCTTTCTCATCATCTGTTATGGCAATTGCTTTCTCTTTGCCTCTTAATCTATAGGCTAGGATTAATGCTCCTAGTTCGCCATATCCGAGGCCTATTGTGTATGGCTGTATCTCCGATGGTATGGTGTTTACATTGACTTGTATTACTAGACTATGATTTAGATTTATTGTTGAGTGTCTCATTTCCTCTGCTACGGTACTTGGTATCAATATTTTGAATTTCTTTCTTAGTTTCTCTAATAAATCTGATCTATGGAGTTCGTGAAGGATTATTAATGTTGATGAATTGAGTATTAATACTGGTTTAGATGGGTCTGAGGTCATTCTCATCTGCCCTGTATGGTTTGATTCCTTTTTGCTTTAGTAGTTTGATGAATTCAGGTAGTGTTAATCCTGCTAATTTCGCTGCGAGGCTTGTTGATATTAGACCTTTTTTAAGCATTCCTATGGCGAGTTCTACTCTTTTTTTGAGGAGTTCGTTAAATACATCTGATTTCTCATAGGCTCCATAAATTACGTAGGTGTATAGTAGGAGCTCTTCTTCGTCGAGCGCATTGACGAAGTTTGCTATGTTTTTTATATATTCTATCTCTTCCTTTGAAAAGGCTGATTTCCTATGCTTTATCCTCTCCTCACCTTCTTTTGTAAGAACTAGTTCTTTTCTTTCATTGATTGAAATGGCATTACTGTTCTCAAGGACTTCTAGCTTCGTCTTTAGGACTTCGCTATATGGACCTAGCCTATACGGTCTGAACTCTAGGGTATCCTTTAATCTTCCTAAATGACGAGATGCAATGAATAGTGCTTTTTGAAGGTATAGCTCGCTCTTCACCTTCCTACTTGGTGATACATATAAAGTCAGTAATATCCAGTCCTCTACATCAGGTTCGTTTAATGTATCAATTATGTCACTTAGCTTTATTATTCTCTTCCTCATGCTTCCTTTCAAGGTTATACGTTTTTTATAGAAAAACATTTTTATCATAAGATCGACATCTATACCTTGATATGCCTCATTTTAAGGTCAATCTGCTATCTAAGGCTCAAGACGTTCTTTGTAGAGTATTAAGGATTAACTACGGTAGAGGCTCTTTTGAAACGCCAATCCGTGTATTAAACGTTCATCAAGAAGGAAGATTTTTAGCAAGTAGGGGCATTAGGGGTATTGCTGAGATATATCTTCAGTTCAGTTTTAAGAGGATTGAGGAACTGTCAGGTAATTATAGAAGGCAGGAAGAACTTGCTCGTAGAATACGGACGTATATTTCGAGGTACGGAGGACAAAACATGACGATATTAATTCCCAGCATTGAAGATAGACCGGATAGGGCTCCTAGTTTACCTCCTAAGGATTTAGGATGTTATATCGCCGAGTTGATGTGCTTTCCTGATGTAGATCTAGTTACTATGCCAATATTTTATAGAGTAAACGAGAAGCTTATACCGCAGATCATAGATGGCTTCCTTGAAGCTACAAGTGCTTTCAAGACTAATATAGCCCTTGCACTGCCAGAAGTCTCTAGAGAATGCAAGAAGGAGATACTTCATCTTTATCAAGAACATATGGAGAGAAACAGTAATCTCCTAATAAACTTCATCTGCATGGACTATAATGGATCAAATCCAATAAATAAGCATGTAGATCATAACTTATTAATGTGGATTGTAAATGTCTTGGAGAGAGAGTACGAGGAAAACGTGATTGTTTATGGCATTAACGTTAAATACAGTAAAGTAGGGAGAAAATATGAAAGGATCACCGCTCGAGATCTATTAGCACCTTATCTTGGCGTGGACATAATTGGCCCCAATCATAGACGTCCCATTATTGCTAAGGAGATCGCGGAGACCCTTCGTAAAGTCCCCTATACTGAGAAGAAGGTTCTTGATATTGACAGATACCTCTATGTTAATTTAGAAGTATGTGCTAGAGAGCGGAAGGATGCTAGGGTGAAAGGGCTCGCTAGGGCATCCTATAAGCTTATGAGCAAGAAAGCGTTCGGACTTCTGTTAAATGTCTATAATGCAAGCGAATACCTAGTCGAATTAAATAACGTGAGGAGTCTAATAAACGAAGGAGTGAGCTTGTATGATTATGTAACACATAAAGAAGGCTTGGTGCAGGATAATACTGCAAGAGCAAGAATGGATACACTTATTAGGAATATAGCTAGGCGTGAGAAGCGGATAGATGAGTATTTAAAGTAATCCTCGCCTAAAACCTGAACGATGCCTAGGTATTTTGGACTAAAGTTAAAACGAAGATAGTCAACATAATCCTTGGGTAGGAGAATGATAGACTAACTGTCGTTTCATAAGGACTAAGATGTAGGGCATGGACTGTTAAGGAAGATTGCCTATGATGTTGGTATGTCTCTTAAGGAGTTCTTCGAGTTTATTGAGAAGGATTTCTCGTACTTAAGTACTAAGTACTCGTACCTTCGTACTTAGTAGTTTAGTCATTGTGTTTTAAGTGACACTTATGTAAGCTTCATGATTGGGGAGAGTGTTACCATGTGTTAACGCTATTATCTTTAGATGACATTATATGTATTACTTTCGCTGAAGTCTCAAAGTCGTAAGTGTTTAAGAAATTTTTATATATGCATACTGTTACACAAAACATTACGGTACTGATGGAACAATATGTACGTCTTGGATGAGGCTTTATGCTTTCTGTTAGGGATCTCGTAAGGCTTGTTCTGGTATTGTTTAGGAACGCAGGTTTTCATAGTGTGACTAGGATGCATGTTATTAAGGCATGCTATTTAATAGAGCGTGAATATTTTAAGGAGAGGAAGCAGCGCCTTACTGATTTATATTACTATAATTATCTATACGGTCCATTTAATATGCGGATAGTTAATGTGCTTGAGGAGATGACTGATCGGGGGGTTATAGGGCGGGGTGAGGATGAGTATACATATGATATCTCAGATCTTCACTACCTTAATGATGATCGTCTTATGAAGATCGTCGGTAAGCCTATTTTAGATAAGGTAATGCGTATAATTAGAAAGTATCCTTATGCTTTTGATTTAGCGGACTACGTACATAGACTTCCTGAGGTAAGGAACACTCCATTTGGTGAGTCTATTAGATTTAAGTGAGCCTCCTAGCTAGGGGGCTGTTCATCATTTCTTCGCTTAGACGTATCTTTAATGGGATGCGCCTTAAGCTTCTCTTATGCTTCTTTTAAGAACATTTTCTAATTCATTCTTATTAGAGTATGATCTAACTTCCTCTAGGAAATCACTTTCATTGCCTTTAACTGGCATCTTCTTCATTGAAATGTTTATTCCGATGTCTATAAATGTTATTATATTGTGTTACATTACTTCATAATATGGTAGGAGAGTCGAGGTCTATGATAGTAATCGAGAATGTTGAAATCGTTAGTTTATTGTCCGTGTGGATGCTTGATCCTCGTTTATCTGAGCTCCTCTTAGAGCTTAGGAAGAAAGGATACGCTACTGCGAGGGTTAAGCCTAGGAGTCTAGGTGGTTATGATATAACGTTTATAGAGCCTAATGTTGCTGCAATTAAGGGATCAACGTATATATTGTATAATGCTGGTAGACGTACTATAACTGTCGAGGGGCCTAATGTAGATGAGCTTCTTTCTGTGTTTAATGAAATGGAGGAGATCTTGAGAGGTGTGGGAAGCGATCCTATTAAAGGCGTTTTGTTCTATGAACTTAGAGTTAAGGCTAAGGCTAGTGGTGATAAATTTATTTTGGGTAAATTTATAGAGATGGATGATTTAGGATTGAAGCTCTCGGTAGTGCCTATAAGTTTTGTCTCTGCTGAGAGTGATCCTAATTCTACTTCATGGTTCCACCTCGACGTAAGGCCGATATGGACGAGTTGGTCTGATGAAAGAGTTCGCTATGAGATAGTTCTAATATATAGAGATGATAAAGAAAAGCTCATAAATACTCTAAGGAATATTAATAACATTCTTAGGAGTATTTTAGTTAGGATTAGTGACGTATTAAGGAATGTATCATAGGGGTGAGGCAGATGTCTCTTTCATCCTGTGAACTCGTAACTACAATGGATACGGGATACATAGATAAATCTATCCATATACTTAATCAGTCATGGACGGATGAGGAACTTACCTATGGGTTACGTGAACTATGGACTTTAGGTATTGATGTTAATGAAAAGTACATTTCAAGTATAAGTGCAGGTAGGTCATTGGTGAGGCATAGAGAAGGTTATACTTCTACCTACACATCTTTACATGCCTCCTCCACATTAAGAGAATTAATAACTGATTTTCTAAAGAAGTTAGAGGTTCCGGTACTGAACGTAGAGATTCACTACAGTAAGAGTATAGGTCTATATACTTTAGCTATTCTTGATTGTGATGCTCGTAGGGCATTAGAGTATTGGCTAAACATTGCAGATAAAGTACGAGAGTACGATATCCCAATATTTGTTAGGTGGATAGGCGAGACTAATGTTACTCCAGAGGAAATGGGCGCTTATATAGGTAAGGTGCTTGCAAGGATGAATATATTCCTAGCAACCAAAGAACCTTTGGACATAGTCAAGATCCTTAAGGAAGAATGGGGACTCTAGTAGTTCAAAAGATCTTCGGAGGTGATGTGTATATACTATGTTGATACTAGTGTTCTCGTTTCTTACGTCTTCGCTTCGGATCCAGGTCATGATGCCTCTCGAAGGATCTTAGAAGATATAAGTATTAGGCAGAAACAGAAGCCTTATGCTTCCTCATTCACCTTAGTAGAAACATGTAATACCATCTGTAGGAAGATCATTAAGGAAAGGAAATTAAGCTTAATAGACCCTCTGCAAATGTATGTGAGCATTCATAAAGATATAGAGGATAAGTATCAGTTCCTCTTGTCGCTAATAATAAACTTCCTCATAGAGAGGCTTAATATTAAGTTCGTGGATGAAGAGGCTTTTTACAATTTTACACCTATTGATCTTAGCGGATTAAGGATACCTAAGATATTTAAAAAGTCGATAGAGTTATCTTATAAGCTCTCGCTTAGGATCAAGGACTTATTACATCTAGTGTATGCTTTCTTGCTCTCAAAAACTTACGGTATAAAATACTTCCTAACCCGTGACATAGAGGATTTTGCTAGGATAAGGAATATTGTGAAGCAGTTATTGCAGATGGAGGTAATTCTTATTAAGTAACATAGGAAGTCATTATGATACTAACGGATGGAAAGTACTATATTTCTTAGTAGTTCGATTAGGTTTGATTTGCAAGCATTATTGCAAGAAGTCTAGAGTGCATTGTTTATTTCCTAATTTAATGATGTTACCTATTATCCTGTTACCATGATAATTGTTATATCTTTAAATGATCTAAAATTCTAATCGGGGGAGGTATTTATGTTTAAGTGGCGTAGGGGTATGATTATTAGGAAGTTGGCACATAAAGCGGCTGGGATTGTGGTTATTCCTTGTCCTGCCGAGCAGGCGGGTGTTCTTGATCAATTTGATGCTCTGAGGAAGGAGGCTGAGAGGGAGATAAGGATAGCCAATCCTTCTATTACGGTTGAGGATATATTGAGAAGAGCTGTAACTGAGTGTAGGGAGAAGGGCGTTCGTATTAGGATTTTGACTAGACGTTATGAGAGTGGTTTTGGTACTAATGAGGATACCTTAAGGGAACTCTCTAATCTACTTAAGGGCGTAGGTGAGATTAGGATTAGACAGAGCTTACATGCTAAGTTTTTTATCTTTGATGATAAGTGCGTCTATATAACTTCTGCGAATTTAGTTAAAGGCGCGTTTTATAATGACGAAATAGGCGTTGTTGTTAGGACTGAGGATGCGGTAAGGGATGCGATAGAGTATTTCGAAGAATTATGGAAGAACGCAGAGGAGTGTAAGACATAACATATAGATACTGTCATGTTGAATGTTTTTTATCTTAAGTTTTGTTATTTCTCATGCTGTTAAGCCCTCGTAGTTTATCCATTAGAATTTAGATGTACTAAGTTGGTTGTCTGTTGTCGATTTATTTATCAGTGTTTAATTATGGTATATTTACTGGGAGGTATGTTATGGTTAGGGTTATACGTGTTAGGTATGAGAATGGTGTTTTGAAGCCTTTGGAGAAGCTGGAATTCGAGGAGGGTAAGGAGTTATTAATTAGGATTATT
>JAGGUS010000226.1 GCA_021158375.1 Thermoprotei archaeon | reverse complement strand
GTGAGCTCTATGGTCTATTAGATAGTATGAGAGGAAATAAGAAGAAGCTAGTTAAATGCCCCAATTGTGGATATGTATTTAGTATATATTACGCTAGGGCATTCTCCTGTACTTCATGTCCTCTTTCAGTAAGGGGATGCAATTACATTAAATGTCCTAATTGTGGACATGAATTCCCAATAGGAGGAAATGTGAGAGGATGAAAAGTGTAATTTTACAGCCACTAGGACTGGTGAGCCAAGACCTGCTATTCGATTTGAAGACTTATTTAATTAAGGTAATAGATGTCGATGTCTATATTGCGAACAAAAGCATTGAGATTCCTAGAGCAGCATTTAATCCTGTGAGGGGACAATATAATTCGACGTACATATTAAATTATCTTAAGGTTTCCTCCTCGCACCTACCGTATGATAAGGTAATAGGCATAGCGGATATTGATGCTTATGTTGAGGGGTTGAATTTCGTTTTTGGAGAGGCGGAATTAGGAGGGAGGGTTGGAGTTGTATATTTAGGGAGACTTAGATCTGAGTTTTATGGAGGTGAAGAAGATTATGAACTTTTACTGATCAGAACATTAAAGGAGGTACTCCACGAACTTGGGCATACTTTCGGTCTGTTACACTGTGCAAATAGGCGATGTGTTATGACCTTTAGTAATAGCATTTTTGATACAGACTATAAAGAGGCCAATTTCTGTAAGGAATGTAGCAAGAGACTTAGTGCAAGAGGAGTTATAGTGTTAGACCCTATCGATTAATATACTCGCTTAACAGGAATTCTAAGTTTTCTAGTATTATCGGTAAAGGATCCTCTAGATTGCTAAGGAGCATCTCAGTATCTCTACGCCAATGTTTAGGGTTCGACATGATGTTCTTAACCATGTCAACTGCCTCCTTTATTGGTAATTGGAAAATTGGGAAACCAAATTTCTTTAAAAATTTCACTACATGGAGTTCCTTGGGAAAAGTAAGGATAGATGGCGTTCCTAAAAGGCTTGCTTCTATGGCCATAGTGGAGCCACCTGTCACTACGAGAAGAGCATGTCTATATAACGAAACAGGATTTATTACGCTCTTAGGAATTATTATTTCATAACGATTTTTCATCTTAGATTCTAAGTATCTACGCTGATCCTCATACCTTGGAAATACTACAAGCTGTACATCGAATTCAGAGAGGGCGTCTAATACATCAAGAATTACTGTAGGCTCTGAATATTCCCCCATGTAATATGAGGCATACTTCTCCTCTGTTCTTAATATGACATATTTAAAGGGTTCTAAATCAAGTGCTTTTAGATCATTAACGTTAGGTTTAAGCCTTTTTATCCAAATGAGTTCAAAGAGTCCTTTAAATCGTACGTATCTCGGCATATCGCTTATTTGCCTATAATGCTCTAAGGGAAGGAAACTTGGTATTATAACTACATCGGCTAAAGGTATTGTTAAACGATTTACGTATACAGAGTGGGGGGTATCACTAAGCAACAATGAAGGTATTCCCAGCTTAAATGCAACATGTGTTGCATCAGGGGAAGTCAGCGAGATTTGAATATTAGGCTTTCCATGACTTAACCAATAATTCATTAGATAAAGTTCGCGCTCCAAGCTATAAATAGCCTTTTCGTCCTTAGAGATACCGTATTTTCCATATACTACAGGATTTATACCTAACATTTTAAGAACGGAGATTACGTAATCATAGTCCCTGCACGTTATTATGCATTTATACCCCTTCCTCTGTAACTCATGTGAAAGCATTCCTGAGATTAGTGCTTGTTTAGCGGTAAGTGCATCTAACCATATTTTAGTCACTTAAGCCCGCCTCTCTATACGTTTTTATAACCACGGGCCTCCATATAAAGCCTGTAGTGTTTTACTGCATGATAAGTGAAGATAAGCGATTCGTTAAGGAGGAGAGCGTAGTATGAGGTCATTTTATTCGTAAACTAAAGAGATAAATTTCGAGAGGAGTAAGTATAATACTAGTAGGGAATTTGCAGTAGAATAACATCATCTAAGGTGGGATTAGTGAAAGCTGTCATACTTGCTGGTGGATATGGAAAGAGGCTAAGACCAATAACAGAAAATACTCCAAAGCCACTTGTTAATGTAGGAGGAAAACCGATTATTGTATGGCAATTACAATTATTTAAAAAATATGGTATAACAGAGTTCGTTATATGTATTGGCTACCTTCGAGAAAAGATAATAAACGCATTGGGAAATGGTTCGAAATACGGAGTGAAGATAGCATATGTAGTAGAAGATGAGCCTCTCGGTACGGGAGGAGCTATAAAGAATGCTGAACCTCTTCTCAAAAACGAGGAAGGATTCTTTGTTATGAACGGTGATATAATGACGAATTTAAATCCCCTTAAGCTTAAGGAGCGAGTACATGGAGATATAGTTGGAGCTATTGCAGTTACTACTCTTAGATCTCCATATGGAATAGTTACATTAGGCGAGGACGATATAATAAAGAAGTTCATAGAGAAGCCTATATTGCCGAATTACTGGATAAATGCAGGGATATATTACTTCAAGCCTGAGGTATTAAGGTATCTTCCAGAGAGAGGGGATATAGAGAAGACAGCGCTACCTGAACTAGCTAAAGAAGGAAGACTTATCGCAGTTAAATATGAGAACATTTTATGGAAGAGTATAGACACGTATAAGGATCTAGAGGAAGCTGAGAGGTTAATCAAAAGTACTAAGATAGTTTAATATTTTTAAGGAAGATATTTTGAAGGAAATAATCGGTAGTGAAAATTGAGTAGAAGTGAAATTGCGGATCTCTTAACAGTTGCATCAGCATTAGTTCCATGTGTGGGAATATTTACGTTCTACTACCTATTATACCGTATGTTCTACAGAACACTATGGAGAGAGAAGGGCCTTATTGAGAGTATAAAGCATAAGATAGAGGAGTTGAGAGAAGCCGGATATACGCTGGACGTGCACTATAAGATAAGGAAGTATAAGGAGATAAATCCGCATCCTGGGAAATTCATACTCCCTTATGCCATATTAGTATTTGTCTTAGATCTTGGCGTTCTCTTCGCTTTAAAGAGTATATCTGAGGATTATAATAAGGAAGTGAAATACGACAAGATAAATATAAGAAAGGCTCTCTCATTATTAATAGTCCTTGGCCTAATGGATGGATTACTCTTGGGTATGGCTGGTGGATTAGGGTACTCTTTCCTCCTTACACCATCTATGTCTCTTATAAACGCATTATGGATAAGTGGAAGCATATCCTACATTATAGTAACAAGGAGTACTTTAAGTACTATGCTTCATCCGTTATTTAAATACATAATAATCACGTGGTGCATCCTAAAGTCAGGAATATTATTCACCTTTTACCTGAAGTTAACTAGAAAAATTAGAGAAGCAGTAACGGAGAGGAGCAAGTATATAAGGGAACTTGAAGAAGATCTCTATGCTTTAGAACAGTTATCGGAGATAGAAAGACAATTACTAGCTGAACCACCCTTAATTGAGAATGCCGTTTGTCCTAATTGTGGAGCAGAGATCCCTATAATCGCTAGATATTGTCCTTTCTGC
>JAGGUS010000175.1 GCA_021158375.1 Thermoprotei archaeon | reverse complement strand
GAAACTACCATCCTCTATACCTACTGTCCTCATCTCCCATTATACCCCTTAACGCTATGTTACTCTGAGCTAATCCCTCTTTTAAACTCCTATCACTTATAGCTAATGTTATTCGCCTAGTTCTACCATATCTGCCTCTGCTAATGACCTTCGCATTTATTATACCTAGTAATTCGAGTTCGCCTATCAAGTCGCTTATTCGCCTTTGTGTTAACGGATCTAAGTTCATTTTATTACAGAGCTCTTTATATCGCTCATAGAGCTCTCCAGTAGTTATAGCTCCCTTCTTCTCCTTCCTTAGAGTATATAGCCCTAGGAGAACTAGTCTTGCATGTAATGGAAGGGTCTTTATTACATCGACTACATGATCGCGTTCTAGTTCCTCTTGTGCTAGCCTAACGTGTTTCTCTGTAACTTTATCATCACCATTCCTCTCCGCTATTTCCCCTGCAATTCTGAGCAAATCTAGGGCTTTCCTAGCGTCTCCATGTTCTCTTGCTGCAAGTGCTGCACATAACGGGATTACGCCACTATCTAGTACTCCTGGATTAAATGCTTCATCAGCTCTTGATTGAAGTATATCCTTAAGCTCCTCATATGTGTATGGTGGGAACACTACTTCTTCTTCGCTTAAACTACTCTTCACTCTAGGATCGAGGTATTCCATAAGTCTCAAATCATTAGTTATCCCGATTATGGATAGCCTAGCTTTAACTAACCTCTCATTAATTCTAGTTAAGTGATAGAGTATTGCATCTCCACTTTTCTTAACAAGAGCATCTATTTCATCTAAAACCGCAATCATAAGTCCTCCTTCCGATTCAAGACCATTGATGAATCTTCTAAGTACTTCTGCCGTAGAGAGCCCCGTAAATGGAACATAAACGTTAACTGCTGCACATAGATCAGCAAGTACTCTGTAATTTGTATCGGCCTCCCTGCAGTTTATGTACGCTGTGATAACACCTTCTACTACTTTGTCTTTCAACCTCCTAAGGACATATTTGGCTACTGCAGTCTTACCAGTACCTGGCTTACCGTACATGAAGACATTTGATGGACGTGCACCTTTTATGGCAGGAGCTATTATACTAGCTAACTTCATTATTTGTGTCTCCCTATGTGGTAAGTAGTCAGGTACATGATCTGGACGGAGGGCTTCTCTATTCTTGAATATGTTGGATTCCAGTACTTTCTCGAAGAGTTTGTCTATTTCGTCCATGTGCAAAACCTCTAAGGCACTTTTTCCTATAGATCATGTGGAGTTGCTGTTAAATAAAGGAAATACTCAAAATAAATGATCATACTAGTTATATTCTGTTTATAGGGTGTTCTTATGAATGGTGAGACCCGCAAAAACTCTGTGCTAAAAGGACCCTTTATGCTAGTAACAACCCGACCTGGGCGAGAAACAACTGCTCTTGAAGAAGCCTTAGACGCAATTCTTCCCATTGATGTTGATGCCAAGGAAATTGACATAACTCGTAAAGGTGTTGTCTTAATAAGGTTATCCTCTATGAACAAACTTTCGGACGCTATCTCTGCTCTAAGAAAGAGGATAACATCAACAATATTTCACATAATTCCTCTGGACATTTTAGTGTTTAAAAAAGATCTATACTTCATTAAAAGGCTTCTTACGGACTTATGTAGAGATAAACTTCATGGAGCTTCATTTCGTGTAAGGTGTAAAGGTTCGTTTCAAGAGCTTAATGTACGACCTTCAGTACTAGAACGATTACTTGGTGAACACATCTTGCGTTCTCTTTCACGCCTTAATGTTAAAGTAAACTTGGAAGCCCCAGACTTTATCGTTATAGTATACGAACTTAATAACGCACTAGGAATCGGGGTATTTCCATCTCATATGGTAATTAGGAAGAGGACTAGATGGGGCTAGAAAAATACTTTCGCCCACCTCTCTCTACTAATAGTAACCTTAACTGAAGGAAATCTATAAATGCTAAGAACTTCAACGTAGTATATGAAGACAATGGAGGATGAATCTGTGTACGAGATGATAAAGGACGAATTCGAAAAATCAGGCATATTCAAGGATGAAAGTAAATTACTTCCGGACTACGTACCCGAAAAACTTCCACATAGGGAGGAACAGCTCAGGCTTCTTGCTCGTCTTTTTAGAGTCTTGCTTAAATCTCCTGGGGCAATATCTCAGAAGGTGATAATAATTGGTAATGTTGGTACTGGGAAGACTGCGGTCTCTAAGAGATTTGGATTATGGTTTGAAAGATTTGCACACGAGAAAGGTATAAACTTTCGATACATCCACATCAATTGCCATAAGGATAGAACACTATTTCTAATATTGAACCGTATAATAGATAAACTATCGGCAGGTATGCCTAAAAGAGGTCTTTCTCCTTATGAAATGATGCATATGGTCAAAGATTATTTAAAAAAGAACGACATCTACTTACTTATAACTCTTGATGAAGTAAACTTCTTATTACGCTCTTCAGGAGAAGACGTCCTCTACGATATAATTCGAATCACTGAGGAGGAAGAGGAAGGAGAGCATAGATTCAGCTATATATTTATATCACGTGATCTCTCGGTTTTTGAAACCTTAGATAGAAGCATAACTAGCTCGTTAATGCATAATATAATCAAGTTCCCACCATATACCGCAGCCCAAATATACGACATACTTTACGAGCGGGCAAAAGAAGCCTTCCTTCCAGGCACTGTCAATTCAGAAGTGTTAAAGCTAATATCAGAAATAACAGGTATAGATAAAGGTGGTTCAGGTGATGCTAGGTATGCATTAGAACTGCTATGGCGTGCCGGTAAGTATGCCGAGAACGAAGGTAAAAATAAGGTCACACTAGAGCATGTAAGGCGTGCTAAACAGGACACTCACCCTATAATAAGCAGTGACTTACTAGACGGCTTAAACAGACATGAAAAGTTATTGCTTCTAGCTATAGCGAGGTGTTTAGTAAAGTATGAAAAAGCCATGATACCATTTGGCTTAGTGGAAAGAGAATATCGTATAGTATGTGAAGAGTGGAATACTAGACCTAGAAAACACACTCAGGTATGGGAATATCTCCAGAACTTGAAGAATAGTGGTATAATAATGACTGAAATATCTGGAGTAGGTTACAGAGGAAAGACCACTCTCATAAGCCTGCAGGACGTTCCTGCAAAGGTATTAGAGAAATACTTAGTGGAGAACTTGAAAAGGAGATAGATATTATGCCTGTTGAAGATATACTCTCATCTAGAGGTCGTATTCGTCTTCTTAAAATACTATGTGAGAAGGGCGAGTTAAATATATCAGAATTGGCTAAGAGAGCTGAGCTTAACCATACTACTGCTATATCTCATTTAAAGAGTCTTCAGAAAGCAGGGCTTGTAGAGGAAAAACGATTTGGTAGGATTAGAATATTTAAAATAAATGAGGATGATCCTCGAGTTAAGGCCTTAAAGAACTTATTCAAAGTATTCGAGGAATATGAATCGAAAGAGGATAGCGCTTAAGGTATACTACGATGGACGCTATTTCGATGGATTTCAGAGGCAACCACATAGCTACACTGTTGAGGGTAAGTTACTAGAAGTGTTCCAGAAGTTAGGCATTATTAATGGGATAAAGGAGAGCAGATGGCAGTATGCAAGTAGAACCGATAAGGGTGTAAGCGCATTAGGACAAGTAATAGCATTCGATATTCCTAATAATATATATTCTGCAATCAGAAAACGTGGTCTCATGTGGATTAATATCCGTTTATTACCTCGTATAGCACTTTGGGCATATTCTGAGGTACCCAAGGATTTTAATCCAAGACGTGATGCCTTGTCACGTGAATACATTTACATATATCCCTATCAAGGTGAGGATTTAGAACTAATAAGAAGTGCATGCAATCTGCTAAGCGGTAAGCATGACTACTCTTTTATTGCAAAAGCGCATGGGTGTTCCACAGTAAGGGATGTGTTGATTACTGTAAGTAAAGAAGGAGACTATCTTATCTTTAAAGTAAAAGGGCATAGTTTCTACAGATATCTTATAAGAAAGATCCTCGGCGCTATACTATGCATAGGTAGGGGGGAACTAAACTTAGAGAAGCTTCAGTATCATATGCAAACACGTAAAGCCTTAGATATAAAACCTGTCGAGTCTAAAGGTCTCATCCTTTGGAAAGTTAATTATGAAAACGTGTCATTTAGTACCGATCTAAGATGTCTGAGATATCTATTCAAGATTTTACAAAGCGAGCTTCTATCCTATGCATATGCATATGGTATTAAAAGAGCTTTTCTTGAGTACTTCTCCTCCTTGCTCTGACGCTCACCTCTGGCTTCATATATTCAATTACCCTCTTGGCCACTTCTTTATCTCCTGCTATATATTTTACCATTTCCTCATTAAGTTCTAGCCATCGAGCTATTCCTGCTCCCATTTTTGGATTTGCATGAAATATCGCTCTAATGTATGGAAGGTATTCTAGCGCAGCTCCTCTTTTAGAGATATGAGTTTTCCTAGCTATTCTCTCTAATACTCTATCGCGTATTTGACGGGCTTCCTTAGT
>JAGGUS010000005.1 GCA_021158375.1 Thermoprotei archaeon | reverse complement strand
TATGTAGTCCCTATTTCCATATATAATCCAGGAACTTTTGATATACGATTTCCCTTAGTAGACATATCCCTTAAGATAGTTACTAAAGGAGGAGGCAATGTTCCTCTGCGTAATGCTAAGGTCGAAATATACACGGTTCAACAAGGGAACGAGTCACTATACACAACAGGTTATACTGATAATGAAGGATACGTTTCTTTCTCCCGTGTACCAAGGGGACAGATTAAAGTTAGAGTGATATGGAATGGCATAGAAGTGGCCTCGGTTTTTATGGATACGAGAGTTAAGACGAGCGAAATTATTAAGTGTTATCTATATTCAGGTAAGATCGCTTTACGCTCAAGGAATGGGCGTTATCTTGTTGGAGCACAAGTAGAGCTGATATATCCTAACGGAACTACGAAAACCTTCTCAAGCAATGGGTTGGGCGAAGTCAGTTTTGGTCTTCTCTCTCCAGGGAACTATAAGGTTAAGGTATTATGGAAAAATGTCGAAGTTGCCCATAGCGAATTCGTAATACCATATCCAACGGGGCCTTCTGGAGATTATGAAAGTACATTAACATGTGAAGTCTATGATCTAACAGTACGCGTTATCAACTTCTTCGATAAACCTATAAGTGGAGCTAGAGTGATAGTACTCTCTAGTGCAGGGATTAAGGATGAAATGTATACAAGGAACGGAATTGCTGAGTTCACTGACTTACCTTATGGTGATTATACAATCGAAGTCTATTACTTGAACAAAAAGAGCATAATGAACGTAACGCTTGGAAAAGGATTAACATCTTATAGTGTAAAGCTAGATGTGCTCTTTGCACTTGGTGGGTATGCCTTCTCTCTTCGTGATACAATACTGCTGATAGCAATCTTAGCTGGTTCAGCTGTAGGCATTACCTTCCTAGTTAAGTTCTTAGTACGTAAGATACCCTCAATAAGGAGACGGCCAGCTAGACGTAAGGGAGAAGAGTTATTTGTTCCATTCAGGCCAGGGGGAGGAGAATGAGCGAAGTAATTCATGTCTTTAAGTTCAAGAAGTTCGGATGGCGAATGCTTGAATTTGAAATACCTGATACTTGGGAACTAAGTGTTGATGCTAAAAGGGAGGACTTCGCATATTTTAGATTAGATCATGTCTATCCGCGTCTCGAAGTGAAGTGGGAAAAGATAAGCAAGAAGAAACCACCAAGCCTCAAGACGAGCGTTAATGAATACCTAAAGGAGATGCAGAAGAGAGCCAAGAAATCAGGGTATGAATACAAGGTGATTAATATAAGAGAGGTAAAGGTGATGAAGCATCCGGCATTATCCTTTTATGTTAGGAGTACTGGTGAGACACTAGGTGCGTGCTGGTGTTGTCCTGATACTGAGCGCCTCATATTATTCCAACTAGTATTCAAACGTGAGGAATACCCTCAAATGTATTCTGTTTTTCAAAAAATTCTTCAAACAATGAGATGCCATAAAGAGGGTCCATGGCTTTGGTATTTTTATGGATTTTATATCAGGATACCTGAGAGCTACTCCTTAACTAACTATAAGTTCACGCCTGGGTTTAGCAAAGCATTTTTCAAAAAGGGTGATGTAGGGCTTATAGTAGCTTATCATACAGTAGCTAATGTGGTACTTGATGAATATGGTGATGTAGATAATTGGTTTACACGAGTATGTAAACCACAGATACTAGAGAATTTAGGAGCGCTTAAGTTCTTAGGAGTTCATAACGTTATGATAAATGGACATGAAGGAAGGGAATTCGTATACGCCTCTCGCTTCTCCCTCTTCAAAAGACTTAAGGTTCTGTCGTACTCATGGCTTTGTGAAAAGCTAAATAGACTACTGAATGTAACTTTCTACTTCCCACAGAAAATGGAACGCGTTCTAAGAGGTGAGATAGACGATATTCTGGATAGTTCGAGGTGTCATTAACCTTGAATAATATAGACAAGCTTGATGCGAAGATCTTGACCATATTGCAAGAGCGGGGGAGAATCAGTATAACGGAGCTAGCTCAAATGCTCAAAAAGCCTAGATCAACGATAAGAGAGCGCGTATTAAAGCTTGAGAGGAGTGGTTACATAAAAGGATATCGTGCAGTAGTAAATCCGGAGAAATTGGGTTATAAATATTTAGCATTCGTTATGCTAAAAGTAAGACGCAGAGTGACTACTTCTGGAATATCTAATCAAGAGGAGATAGCTAGAAAAGTTCTTATTGATGCTGCTAAGAACCCTTCGCTACCCTTTGTAGAAGAGGCCTATATTATTACGGGTGCATACGACATAATCCTCAAAGTATGGGCTAAACGCTGGGGTGACCTCACTTCATTTCTCATAAACTATTTAGCCTCTTTTGAGGATATAATCTCAAGTGAGACGTTCCTTGTATTAAAGGCGATATCTGAAAATAAGGGAGTATTTCCTTGTAAGTAATAATTTCGAGTCTTAAGGAAAATTAATATTTGAGTTAGGGCATTTGTTTTATGATCTACTAATCTCTAAATAAAGACCAAAATGTAGGGGGCTTGATACAAATTGAAAGTTTATACAGAAGCATTTACATTTAAGACGAGGGGTCCGATAGATCTAATAGATATAACCGATAATGTACAGAAAATAGTTACTAAATCACAAATAAAGAACGGTATTGCTCACATTTTTGCACCACATGCTACAGGGATCGTGATATTAACGGAGAATGAACCTAACCTACTCGATGATATAAGGAACCTCCTTGAAAAACTCGTTCCAGAGAAAGGCGACTATGGACATCCTTCCAATGCACACGCTCATCTAAGGTCAGTATTACTCCCTCCCGATAAGACAATCCCTATAATTGATGGTAGGCTTGCATTGGGAACATGGCAATCCATAATGTTCGTTGAAACCGACATATATCCTAGGACTAGGACAATAATAGTTACGGTAATGGGAGAGTAGGGAATGCCATCGTACAG
>JAGGUS010000257.1 GCA_021158375.1 Thermoprotei archaeon | reverse complement strand
GCATACTTTAACGTTAAGATTCTTCAAAAGCTCTAATGCTCTTGTACTTAAGGACTTTGCTATGACTATATTCACACCTTCGCGCCTAATTATATTGACTATTAGTTCCCCTTTGTTACGCTTAATTATCTTGTATTTAATCTTTCCATTAGAAATATGTGCTATTGTGAAAATATTAGCTTCCCAATGTGGATATATTTCAACGTGCGCTCCTCCTGGCTCGTAACATGGCATAAGAACCTTCAATTCACCTCTTATCGTTGCCATCCCCTTCTCCACCTATATCGTCTTCTCCTACGAAATCCTGAGAAAGGAAGAACAGGTGGAACATTAGGAGGTAATGGTTGCGGAGTATAACCTATTAGCGGTGCAGATGATTGCCTTTGGGGGAGATTGCGCCTTGGAATAAAATTTGGACATGCTGGACCCTCAGGTGGGACATTTATATTATACAGCCTGCAGACGCCATTTATGAAGTTCGCGCAGTCTTTATGCTTATAGGGAGTCATGTGTTATATTTATGTGCATATGCTTAAAAATATTTCGTTTCAGTGCTATGGGAATATTATTTAAAATATATCCAGAATATTCGTAGTTATAGAAGATATCATGAGTAGGATCAAGATAGTAGATTATGCTAAGAACGCATTACTTGACGAACTTTATGCAAAGGCAATCTATAGTAGATTAGCCGAATGCTATAGAGGCAAAGATATTTCAAGAGAATTTGAAAAACTCGCTAAAATTGAGAGGAGACATGCTAATTTCTGAATGGGAGTCCTTAAAAAGAGAGGTCATGACGTCAGTTCTATTAGGGTAAATAAGTTCAAGATAATGCTTCGGATATCTCTGTTCAGGGTTTTTAGGAATGGAGCTCACGTTCAAAATACTTGAGTTAGATGAGCGCGATGCCGTAAAGATGTATTCAGAAATACTCGAGAATGAAGAACTGAGTAATGAGGAGAGAAGTGAACTTAAGAGAATACTTGAAGATGAATTAATACATGAGCATACACTTGCAGAATAGGAATCTAGGCTTAAGGAATTTATCGAGCATATAAGAGATGCAGTATTAGGAATGAATGATGGTTTAGTAGAAGTACTTTCGGTCTCTGCAGGATTAGCAGGGGTTTACGGTAATCCACCTTATGTCGCCTTAGGTGGACTAATAGTCGGGATTGGAGGGGCGCTATCCATGGCCATTGATGTTCTAACTAGGGTTAGGGCGCAGAAACAAGTGAGGTTAAGCGTACTAACTAGGTTGCGCATAATAGCTAGATACGCTACACATATTCTTGTTGATAAAGTAGTCAATTATGTAAGAGGATGGAAATTAAGAGAAGAGATCGCGAAAACAGTAGCTGAAGGAGCTAGGAAGAGCAATGTATTAGATAAAATAATAGCTGAGAAAGAGTACGGTATTAAAGAGGAGAAATTAGAAAGACCTCTTAAATCAGGTTTGTATGCGGGTATTTTCTATGCCATAGGGGCATTATACCATTAACGCCCTATTTCTTAATGCTTTCTATAAAGATAGCGTTGCCGTTATCATTTATAGCAACAACAATTATGCTTGCCTTAATGGGCTTTCTAATAGCCATTATAGCTGAGATAAAAGTGAAAAATGAAGATGCTTGTGCTGGTCATTGCCGAATTAGGCGTCGCGTTGCTTACATTTGCCATAGACAGATTAGCTTCAGCGTTATTAAGTATTGAAGTAGGTTAAAAATATAATCAGTTATATTTCAATTATTATCATTGAGTGTATTTTAATACCATTTACTTTAGCATATAAGTAACTATCTTCATAGTGCCATTCTAAGGTTCCTTCATCTTCGGGAACTATTTTTACAGCTTTGGGTTGCATTTTGAGCTTCAACTTAATGCTTACATTATTTACAGGCAGGAGATGTTCAGCAATTAGAGGCATGATTGAAGTCCTCCCCACATGCCAGTTCACAAGATGTATAACGATGTATCTATCATTCCTTCTTAGAGAGACCTCTATGAAGGGAGATGCTTTAACTTCTAGCAATTTCTCGGGAATAAGCATATCGATAAGGTTGCTCATTAGTTTTCGCAGCATCCAATTATCGTAATTGTAGTAAGTAGCGAATATGTTTGTATTTACATATGCTACAAGACCTTTTCCATATCTTCTTATAGTGATGGCAGGGTACTTCTTGTCAAAGATGGGAGAGCCATAACCTGCACCCAACCACTCTTCCCTAGGTAAACCACTTCTAGATGGGATATAGGGCCGTAAGCAATAAGCTAATACATCTGCATTTATTACATCGATATCGAGGAACTCTCCTTTAGTGAATATAGGAGCTTTAGGGATTCCTTTATTCAGGCCTTCATGCAGAGGTAAAAGATAGCCTAGCTTAATAGGTTTATGCTCTTTTAAATGAATTCCTAAGAGGTCGCTTAACATGAAGTTATCGGAATCACCTACTGATGAATCAAAAGTCATTAGCAAACTGCCTCCATTGAGAACAAAATCTCTGAGAGAATGCATAATCTCTTGAGATAGATAACGTTGACTGGGGACTATTACTAACTTATATTCATGAATTTTATCAAGCAGAACTGCATCTGTGACTATATCATGATGTATATTATTCTCTATAAGTAATCTATGAGCACCACGTAGAGGAGTATCGTCAGCGAATATGCGTTTTTGAGAATTAGCATTAGGAATTGAGAGAAGAACAGCAACATAGGGCACGGATTTTGTAAATAGGTATTCTTCACGAGATCTTATGAACTTAAAGACCTTAGAGAATACATCTAAAACGGCTTGTTCGCATGATCCGTCTATATAGAGATGGTCTCCTATAATACAGGTTCCACCATTAGCGACTATGGTAGCGCATTCAGCAAGTAGTTGCTCTAGAGGCTTGATTCCCCAGTCTCCCCACCATCTCAGAAATCGAGTATTCATTATTTCAAATGGCTTATTTAATTGATCAAAATATCTAGCATGATAGCTAGCTTCTAAGATGGGACAGCGCATCTCGTTTATATCTAATGTCAGATATCCTATGCAATCGTTAGGGATAGCTGGCTGTCTTGGAGTATATGCCCAATTGACCGCAATTAATATTTCTGGATTGATTGAATGAACTACATCACAGATTCTAGTAAGAATTTTCTCGTTTATACTCCGCAACCATTTGATGTAATCAAGCCACGAAGGATCGTCAGTGCTCTTTGGTATTTCTTTCCCAAATTCCTTACGAAATAAACTCTCACACCAGTTACAGAAACACGGCTTATGTACATAGAGGAAATCAAAGAATATACCATCTATATCATAGTTAGCCAATTCCCTAAGCTCAGGTAATAGTACCTCTTCAGTCCATGGACTATTAAAACATACATAGTAACCTTCTGAACCAGGAACATTAGGATGTCCTCTATGTCTCCACTCTGGATGTTTTTGAGCATTTATCAAGTCTTGGACGTTGTAGTATGCTATTACGCGAACTCCATATCGTTTAGCAGCTTGAACAATCTCGTCTAGGAGATCCTTATCTAGGTAGGGATGCTTATTGCCAACCTTAGTATCCCAATAACAATTCCCAAAAACATCCTTTGCGAAGAAATTAAAGGCCTGGCATCCTATTTCAGCTAATTTCTTAACGAATCGGTCAGGATCAAGACCTTTTCCAACAAAGGGTACACTAGGAGGCGTATGGTAATCGAAATGCAACTTCCTATAGAGATTACGATACCAACTCAAGATACCCCCTTAAGGATGTTATTACTGAGAATTATAATACTTTTGAAAGAATCTATATAACTTGCCTAGTGAGCGCTTTTACTTAGCATGTGAGCTATTTGTTATTATAAGTTTCCTAAGTAGTTTCTTGTTATTGAGAACCTTTATTAGTTTATTGTAATGTAGTCTTAAAGCCCTCCTAATGACCCTGGGATATTTTTGAAAATCGCCGTAGCTTAATAGATAAATATGTGGGAATCGACTTTTTGAGCTAATTAAACATTCATATAACGTCTTCCTCATAGCGTGTGTTCTCTTAATGTGCCAGCTTTGACAACAGTCAGCGTTATAGATAGAAAAGCTAAGCCATAATCCATCCTTACATATGGTTAAGGCTTTACCAAACTTAAGAGTTAAGGTGAAAAGCTCATAGAACATACGTTTTCTCCATTCAATATCCGGGTAAAGAAGACCTTGATTGCTAGATGAAAATGAGTAGGGCTTCCATAGATGGTTATTTAGATAGCTTTTAGGTGCAATTCCTATTGCTTTTGCTATTTTGGCTAATCCATTTCTAGTCTCTCTAAGAGGCTCTACGATTATGCCTAGAGCACCATAACTTAATACTTCTTTAGCCGTTTCTAATTGGAGATTCTCTATACCGGGAATTAGCGGTTGTAATCTTACCACTACAGGAACACTATGGTCTCTTAAGCGTTCAATAAGAGCTAAACGCCTTTGTGGTATAGGAGCTCCTGGCTCTAAAGCTTTTGAGATATTCGAATTTGTAGTTACTATGCTTACCTGCACTAGTACGAGGTTTTTATCGCTAAGCTTTAGAATGACATCAATCCAAGGACTCCTCATTATGAGATCCGACTTAGTATTTATTATTAATGGAATTTCATATCGATCAGCTATCTCTAAGATTCTGAGCGCAATACGATTTTTCATTTCTAGTTTATCTTGAAATGGTTCTACTAGTGTTGAAAGGCGGAATACGGGAGGGGGTAGGTCAACATCTTTTAATCGCCTAGCTAAGGATTTCCACGCGTTTAAGATTTGAGAACTATTCATCTCAAGGCCTTTCCTGTACCATTTTGCATAACAGAATATGCAACCATAAAGACATGAACTATATGGTTCTACTCTAAATACTGAATAACACAGAGAGCTAATTATTGTACTAGGCTTTATAGAGAAAAACATCCAGTCAATTCTCATTTATTATCCCATCCACGAGAACTTAACGAACCGCAGTTTACACCTCTTAAATCTTTGAATATGCCTAAAGTCTTCGTTGGATCGACTTTTATTTCAACTATGTTCTTCATGTTTTGTACATCCTTATATAAAGCGACAAGTATTATTAAGAATATGGTAACGATCGTACACGCTCCTAATAGTAGATGAATACGTTTCCTTATTGCCACAGATTAATTGAAGGATTTGAAGTAAATAGTTCTTACTATTAAAGAAACAGTATTTAAGGAGATATTGTATCACATATCATATAGATGATGAATACCACCGGGAGCTTAGCGAAGGATGCTGAACCGAGATTAAGCTGATGTTACATTAAATTACCTAATGATGGGATGTTTATTGACATCTTTAATGTTGAGAAGCTAACTTATAGTCTTAACCAATACGTTACCATAGCCTACGTAGAGGATCTTGGTTGGTGATAAAGCCTTAAGTACTTCAGGCCTATTAGTCGCTACTATTAGCGTTATGCCTTGTTCTCTTGCAATTTTCGATATCTTCCTAGCTACTCTTTGAGCAGTCAAAACGTCTAAGTGGGCAGTGAATTCATCTATTATTATTAGATTCGGCCTTTCAGCTAGAATACTAGCTATCTTAGCTCTCTCCTTTTGTCCTGTTGATAGTTCACTAAACTTAGCTCTATAGAATACAGCATCGGAGAGCCCGCTCATATTGAGTACTTCTATTGCAGCTACGATGTCTCCTAGTTTATTATACATGTGTTGAAGTAGTGGCTCATCGCCAAAAATAGGTTCTACTTCTCCAGGAAATAATGCTGCAACTCGTGTATTGGACGGGACTATTACTCTTCCTTCATCAGGGTTGAATTTTTGATCTCCTGCTCGTATGGCAGCTCCATATATCATTCTAAGTAATGTAGTTTTCCCTGCTCCAGATAATCCAAGAACAGCTACAATCTCTCCGGGCTTTATTGTAATATTTACATCTCTCAAGACATATTTCTGGACGATACGCCTAGTTACACCGAAAGCCTTTAATACATCTACTAGTTCGCTTCTCAAGGCACTTATGTCTAGTACGTTTTCATAGGATTTAGTAACACCCTTTAATTCTATTGGCCCTGAAAGGGGTTCATCTATCTTATAAGATGGTTTATATAATACGCCTTTATGCTTCGACGCATACTTATCAGTCCTTAAGAAGCGATCTATCAACTCTTTTGCCTCTTTTGTCAGGGGATAATAGAGGACAGGTCTACCGCTAGCGGTATCCCATAGGTACTTAAATCCTACTCTCTCAAAGAATGGATGATATCTAGCCATTTGAGCGATTACCTCTATAACGTGTTTTCTCTTCTTCATTTCAGGTATTCTCCGCTCTGCTACCCAGTCTATAACAGCCTTTACAGCGAACATTCCTAGGCCATCACCTCTATAATCAGGATGAATAACGACTCTTGCTATTCTGGCGGCAGCCGTATTGCACCTTTTCAAGGCTTCTTCCTTTACCTTCTCTCCTAAGATGTGTAGAGCTTTTGCCCTACCGTATTTTCTCTTAAGTTCCTTAAGTTCGGCACGTAGTTTGGAAAGAAGAACCTCTGGCCAAAAAGTTGGATATATCCATTCTCTAGGAAAGACCTTAATTCGTATATTCTTTTCTATGATTATTTTATCGTTTTCAATTATTCTCCTATGCATTGCAGGTATAGGAGGATCCACTCTAACGTAACCTACAATTCTTGGCTCAAAGGGCTGTCGTTCTAGGAGTTCCAATATAAGAAATCTGGACGCAGGTAGGGAACCTTTTATTGCAACAGGTATAGCTCCCTTACATGGTGGTACGTTAGCCTCAATGAGACGACCATCAGGACAGCGCCATAAAGCCACTAGCTCTTTCTTCGAAGCATAATGGTATTGTTCAAGCTCAATTATAGAAATGTAATCTTCAAGTTCAGATGCTTCCCTTACGAGGAGTTTATATGTGTAGAGTGGTTCGCCGGTAATAGGATCTAGGCGGGGATAAGTATATTCTTTAGAATATAGAGGCCATACCTTTACCTTTTCGCTCTTCCACAATCTATATAACTCAAAAGACTCATGAATTTCATTATCGATTCTTTCAGATACTATCTCAACTAGGTCACCAAGTTGAAACCACTGAACGAGAAAGCCCCTCAGCCATACTCGTATAATCTCTCCCTTAACCTCTACATCAAGATAGCCATCATTCCATCGTTCTCCAATAGTAGGAATCTTTCGCTTAACTACTTTTCCAATGACCCTTGGCATTAGGAATACCATAATAGAAATCGGAAATTCCTATTAAATACTTTAGGATTAAGTATAAAGCACTCATAATTAGCTTTAGGTAGAAAAGTACAAAAAGGAGATCAAGTATTTGCATAACTACGCTGTCTTAATAATTATTAGAAATGTGAGTATTCGCATTTCTAATTCTTTTATACTTTACGCTCTGTTTTCGCCTATTCTGATAATCCACTGTAATTACTATCAACGCCGTTAATGCTATCAATATAGAAGCTATTTCAGATGCTTTCTCTTTCAATAACTTGACTATAGAGTTTCTTATAGAGGACGCTCGACTTAATTTGCCTGTTTTCTTCAATAATAACACCATGCCCTCTTGCGGTCCAAGAGTTATCTTAAGTACACCATTATCAACAGTATAGACTTCACCATTAATTCTAACGAGCTCTGACCAACTACTTGGAACTTGGATCTCAACAGTACATCTCTCGTTGTACGGATTGACCGCTACTAGGCCTTTTTCATAGATCCTATAGTAAATGCACTTATGATATTTGAATCTCTCTAAGGGATTCCCTAGATCTATATCTAGGACTTTAGCATCCAATATTCTATCGATTATCGGCCTGGATATCCAGTAGTAGAAGTCGAATAATCTAGCAGTAGCATAAGTATATTCATAGATCTCGGGTTTATCACCATAACTTAAAGTTATGATGATCTTACCTTTCTCAGCATATTTCTGTGATTCAAGAGAGACCTTCAATATCTCATGCCAAGGCCTATAGTAGTATTCTGGATTCTTCCATGGATTTCCCCTCCATGCACTAAGATAAAATTCAATTAATGCACCGTCCAGTACTTTCATCAATTCGGGAGAAGGCGCCCCCCAACCAGTGTTGTAGAGTATAGGGACTCCAGTCTCATTCTTTAATCTTTTTAAGAAGAGAATCAAAGCATCTATCCACTTACCATATTTCGTCTCGTTATAGACGGGCATGTCATAAAGTGGATTCTTCTTTGTTATGTCTAGAGGTACGTCATCTAGGAATATTCCTGTAAAGCCTCTCTTCAAGTACTCCTTAGCCTTATTAATAAGGTAGTCTTGATAACTTTTTACTGCAATATTACACATAAAATACGTTCCAAACCAGTATTTTGCAGGCTTTCCTTCTTTTGTATATAGTATCCATTCTGGATGATTCTTTTTAACCCAATCGAGCTTTTCAATAGGAAGACCTAAAATATTCAAATATACGTATATTTGGATTCCCCTTTCTTTCCATTCTTTAGGTATTATGAAGTAAGGCTCAGCGATTACAATAGTATAATTCCTTTCAAGAACAACCCTAGTAACATAATCGCTGGGACCGCCATAGTATACGACAGCATAACGCCTACCAACAGGAACGTTATCTTCACAAAGTACTACGCATAACGAAAGAGACAATATCATAGATATTAGTATTCCGAGTTCTAGTAACACAAGAGCTTGAATACTCTGCATAATAATGTATTACCCCCCATAGTCTGTATTCGCGAGATATTTTAATATACATTTCCTTTAACGAGCATAATAATTGTAGTTATAAGGCTAATCATTTCGAAATAATTAGATGTCAATAAAGAGTTGAGATGATGAGCATAAAGCGACCTTTAATATTGCGAGTCTTCATAGAAGGAGTATGGCGTGAAAGACGTCGGGCAGTTGAGCTTATATAAGTAAGTATAAACACATAATTAAAGACAAAGGAGACGAGTTTTATGTCGAGCAGACGTTGGTACGAATTGAGCTATAGGCGAAATCTTGTGGATATGCATATCGAGGATTGGGATGAGAGGTTTCTATCTAAGTTAGATCCGAAGGAATATGTGAGGATGTTGAAGTTAGCAAAAGTTAAATCGGCAATGGTCTATGCGAATTCGCACGTCGGCTACTGTTATTGGCCAACTAAAACGGGCCGTATGCATAGAGGGCTTAGGGGAAGGGATTTCCTTGGGGAAGTAATCGAACTATGTCATAAAGAGGGGATCGACGTAATAGTCTATTACAGCTTAATCTTCAATAATTGGGCATATGAGAATTACCCGGAATGGAGAATGGTCGATATAAATGGAAAGACCTCAAGAGAGTATCCTGGGCGTATCGGACGCTATGGTGTTTGCTGTCCAAATTCCGCAGGGTATAGAAAGTTTGTTGTAAGCCAGATCAGAGAGTTATGCGAGAGCTACGACTTTGAAGGCATGTTCTTTGATATGACTTTCTGGCCGATGGTATGTTATTGTAAGGCGTGTAGGTCTAGGTATAAGGAAGAGACAGGGCAGGATATTCCAACAGTTATTGATTGGGATGATCCAAATTGGATCCTATTTCAGAGAAAGAGGGAAGAATGGTTACTAGAATTCGCAGCCCTCGTTACATCTACTGTAAAAAGGATAAAACCTAAGGTTACTGTCGAGCACCAATATTCAACAATCGCCGCTCCCTGGATATTTGGAGTAACCGAAAGACTAGCTGATTACTGCGATTATGTAGGTGGCGATTTTTATGGAGGCGTATTAGAACAATCCTTTGCTTGTAAGCTTTATTACAACTTAACTCCTCAGAGACCATTTGAATATATGACCTCAATATGTTACCCTAATTTAACTGATCATACTACAGTAAAACCTGAAGAGTTGATAGAAGCACGTGCATTCATGACCCTTGCTCATCAGGGGGCCTTTCTAATAATAGATGCTATCGATCCTATAGGGACACTAGATGAACGCAGATACGAAATGATCGGGAGAATATATGAAAAATTAAGCAAATACGAGAAATACCTAGGAGGCGAATTATGCCAAGATGTCGCAGTATACTTCAGTTTCAGTTCAAAGTTCAACTT
>JAGGUS010000071.1 GCA_021158375.1 Thermoprotei archaeon | reverse complement strand
TTGGCTTAACACCTATTGTTCCATATACCGGTCCCTTACTACCGTATATTACGACTGGTCTTCCTATCATAACTCTCGTATCTATACCTCCAACAGTATCTATACCGAGAAATCCATGCTCATCTATATAACGTACGATTATACCTACTTCATCCATATGTGCCATTAATGCTACTGATGGTCCCTCTGATCCCATTGAAAGCACCAAGTTTCCTAAAGGATCCACATTACTCTTCATTTTTAAGCCGATTTCAGTAGCAATGTCTAATATTTTCTTCCTTATCCTATCTTCAAAACCCGATACTCCTGGCTCTAAGGAGAGTTCTTTAAGGATATTCTCTACTTTACTCTGCATGAAAGGGATCTCAGTATCATTAAGTATTTAAGTTTTTCTAAAACTTCGTATGATGCCCTTAGCTTTTGAGAAATTCATAATTACTTTATATGACATATTATTTAGATGCCTATGTGTGATGGGGGTTTAAAGACGGGCATATACATCCCTGCTGACCTCTTTGAAGAGCTCAGAGCTTACATGAAATCGTTAGGCATAACTAGTAAATCTAAGATAGTTCAAGAGGCACTTCGTCTATTTATGTTAGAGCATAAGTGGGAGTTAACTGGATCTGCTGTAGGAATAATAGGTGTTGTCTATAAGCATGAAGTAGGTAATGTAGACCATATGTTGACTGAAATACAGCACGACTACTTAGATCTTATAATAAGTACTGTCCATATACATTTGGATAAGGAGCGATGTATGCTGGCTATATTTGTGAGGGGGTGTGTTGAGAAAATAAAGGAGCTCCTTAATAGGATACATAAATTGCGGGGTATTGAGATAGTAAGGCCTATGCTCCTCTCCCATTAACGTCCTCTAGATATTTGAGCCCTTCTCGCTTCTCTGGAAAGCTTCATATTAATTATAGTTCGAGTTATGTATGCTACCATCAGGATAGTAGAAGATATTATGGCTATAGTAGCGCCTACGGGCCAGTCAAGTATGTAGCTGAATGTCAATCCCAGTAGAGCTGCTAGCATCCCTATAGTTGGAGCTAATACTTGTTGCCACTGTGCTTTCCTTACAAGTTGCATGGCAGAGGCAACTGGATTATATAATAATGTGAAAACAAGGAAACCTCCAGTAAGTCTCAGAGCAAATGCTATAGCTATCCCTATGAACAATAATAGCACTATTGTATGCAAGTCTACATCAACTCCTTCAGCCTTTGCTAGCTTTCTATCGAAAAGTATCGAATCTATTTGTGGCTTAAATATGAATAAGTAAAGCATGAATATAGCCGTAATGCCTGCAAGGAGAATGAGCTTTGATTTAGTTATCGCTAGGACGCTTCCCCATAACACTACAGAGATCGATACAGTAGAGAGCACGTAGGATGTAGACATATATACCATGAATATCGCGATTGCATTGAAAAGCGAGAAGAATCCCATGCTTATTAATTCCCTTTCGTGAGGAGAAATTCTAGTTGATATAATTCCCATTCCAAGTGCGAAGAGAATAGCGAATACTAAAGCGGAATAAGTTACATCACTTTTTATTACTAACGCTAGTGATGCACCAGCTAATGCTGCATGAGCTACACTAAAACTAAGGGTAGCTATATTAAACCTCTGTGCATAATATCCTAGTAATCCACAAAGCCCTCCACTCAATAGGGAAGCAATTGCTGCTACTTCAAGCATATTAATTAACCTCAACGTTAGTTATCTTTCCATTATCCATATGAACTATAATGTCCGAAAGATCTATAATAGGATCAACATCATGGCTCACTACCAGTGCACATGCCTTTTTTTGATGGACGTACTCGTGTATCACTTTAGCTATGACATATCTTGACTCTTCATCTATACTTGAAAATGGCTCATCAAGAAATAAAACCTTAGGTTCTCTCACTAAGGCCCTAGCTATATATACTTTCTGCTGTTGTCCTCCGCTTAAAGTTCCTATTGGTCTATCAAGGAGATCCTCTATTTGAAGCATCTTAGCTACATTAAGAATACGCCTTTTAATCTCTAAGTCCGAAAGTCCAAATAGACACATATCCGTAGCTAGTCCTAATTTTATGACATGCTTAGCTGTATAGCTTTCATAAGGAGGTTTCATAAAATCTTGTGGCACGTAACTACACTTTCGTCTTACCTTTATTATTTTCCTACTCTTAGTATTAACTCCAAGTAGGAATACTTCCCCTCTAATAGGTTTTAGAAGACCTAGACATGTCTCTATAAGCGTTGTTTTCCCTGCACCATTAGGTCCAGTTATTAAGATGAGGCTATTATAGTCTATCTTAAGGTTTATTTCCCTAATTGCAGGCCTTCCAGAACCGGAATAAGCTACCCAGACATCACTTAATCGTATAGCCTCTCCTTGAATAGCTTCCATAAGGGCCTTTCCTCCACGAACTTACTTGCCTTTATCATATCTCCTTTAATTACTTCCTTAACTATATCGTAGTTTAATCGTAGTTCTAATTTCTTTCCGTTCTCCTTATTTATAAAAATGAAATGTATGTCCTTAACATCTGCTCTATGGATCTCTATATTTAGTTTCCCTAATGTACATCCTGTAGAGGCTTGAATACCATCTAAAGAACAAGTATAGGGTATTTTTAGTGGGATGTAAGCCACACAGTGTAGCGAATGATATCCTTTAGGATTGAGTACTTCACAGGCTCTTAGCCCTGCCCTATATCCTAATATAAGCCACGGGCCCTTATGACCATGTAATTTAATAGCCTCTTCTAACGTTAATGGTGGTGACGTCACCTAGATCACCTCCTTGTTTTAAGCCTAATAGCAAGGCCTATTACGAGCAAAACTAACACTACCGTAATCGCCATAAG
>JAGGUS010000115.1 GCA_021158375.1 Thermoprotei archaeon | reverse complement strand
ATCGAAATAGGAACTGAGATAATAGCAGGTAGAAATGGAAAACCATTAAGTCTCAGTACGATATCGATTAGATTAACTCGGGAGGGAAGTGTGTGAAAACACCAATATGCTATTTCGATATTAAATCTGGGGTCTTATGTCCTAGATGTCAGGAGAAAATGAGAAGAGGAGAAGTAACAGAGCTAGACTTCGAGATATTGAAGATATTAGTGAGATTAGAGGAATCAGGCAAGTTTCCTGAGTTGAAAAATATAACCTATCATAGGGCATATAGAGAAGACAATATAGTAGTAATTCTAATAAGTGGAGCAGAGAATGCGATGAGACCTCCGTGGACTAGGATTGCACGAATATTAAGTGGGGAGATAGGATTAAAGGTAAGATTAGTGGAGAAAACTAATAATTTGAGGTTACTCGTAGAACAGATCATAGCGCCATGCAGGTTATTAGGAATAAATGTATTATGGCTTCCGGATGGAAGCGAGGAGAATACCGTTAGAATACCTAGAAGCGATAGACGAAGGTTACCTGCAAGTCCTGAAGTAATACAGAAATTAATTAGGGATATAGCAGGAATAAGTGCTAGGTTGATAATGGAATGAAGTAGACGAAGATAAGACCATTTTATGCATTTATTTAAACGTTTTAGGTCGGATAATATACATAAGGTGTAAACATTAATATATGGGAGTTGCTCATAGGAGAACAAGCATTAATGAAGAGGAGGATAATATGTCAGAGGTATATTTCATAAGGTTTGGTAGGCATGTATCGAATATAATCTCGACAATGGATAGGTTATTAAGTAAAACTAAATTTGAGGATAGAATACAACAAGGAGAACTGGTAGCTATAAAGATGCATTTTGGAGAACGAGGAAACATAAGACATCTAAGACCACAAGTAGTAAGAGTTATAGTAGAGTACATCAAGAGAAAAGGAGCATTACCATTCCTAACTGATACAACTACACTATACTCAGGATATAGAAGAACTGCAGTAGACTACCTAGAGACAGCAGCTATAAACGGTTTCGATATAGCTACAGTAGGCGCGCCCATAATAATAGCGGATGGACTCTTAGGTCATGATTATAGAGAAGTAAAGGTACCAGGAGAACTTGGAACCGTAGCCGTTGCTTCAGTTATAGCAGATGCAGATGCTATGGTAGTCTTAACCCATTTCAAGTTCCACATATCATTTGGAATTGGAGGTGCACTAAAGAACGTAGCAATGGGATGCTGTGCAAGAAAGACGAAATTCGATATGCATGCAGTCGCAAAGCCTCAGGTAGTTGAGGAAAGGTGTATAGGGTGTGGCATATGTGCAAGACATTGCGCATATGGTGCAATATCGATAGTTAATGGCAAAGCCCGCATCGATTATGATAAATGCGTAGGATGTGGGGATTGCGTTGCAATATGCAGATTTCATGCAATAAGAATGATGTGGGGAGGAGGCGAGCATGCTGAGAGAATGCTAAAAAGAGCAGCAGAAGCAGTATATGGCGTACTTCAGACATTTGAAGAGGGGAAAGTACTCTTTATAAATGTATTAACGAGCATCACTAGATTATGCGACTGCGCAACTACATTAGAAACGCCATTAGTACCAGACATAGGAATATTAGCATCCTATGATCCAGTTGCGATAGATCAAGCATCAGTAGATCTGATAAACTCGATGCCAGCGTTTAATCCTAAGAAGGATGGAAGTATTGAGTATGTTCCACCAGGAGAGGATAAATTGAAGGTGTTCTATCCAGAGATACCATGGTGGATATTACTTGAGGAGGCCGAAAGATTAGGAATAGGACAAAGAAAATACAAGCTAGTAACTATATAGCGTACCGGAATACTACTTATCGTTTAGGGCTTTAAGCTTTATATATTAATAGCTCACTTTTTCTTACACCTTGTTTTTAAATAAGGAATATTATGTCTCCAATGCATTTAAAATAGAGAGAGCAATGACCATGTGTCCAGCGGAATTAGGATGGACGGGCTCAGGAGCATACGTCGTAGGCTCTCTATGCTTTAGTAAAGACTGAAATATTGTATGAAGGTTTATGTAAAGTGTGGAGAACTCCTTGCTTAATAATTCGACCTTCTCAATATATTTAGGGATAACTTCAAGGACTTTACTACGGTGAGTACCAGGTATAGTTGCCTTACTTATGTAGAAAGGCGATAACAAAAGAATCTCGACGTCCTTTAAGCTCTCTTTAGTAAGCGTAAGTATCTCACGATAGTTTCTATAATAGCTTTCTGGGTCATAACCAGGTTGTCCAGCAAGCGCACGATGAATATCATTTATTCCTATCAGTATTGATATGAAATTAGGCCTTAGGCTTAATACGTCATCCTCCCATCTATCTTTTAAATCTAAAATAGTGTTTCCATTAATTCCCGCGTTAATTACATTAATCTTTTTCTCAGGATATTTCGCTAAAAGGAGATTAGCGAAGATATAGACGTATCCCAACCCCAGTGGCGGGTGTTGACACTTTCCACAATCAGTTATGCTATCACCTACGAAGACTATCATATCACCATTATGTAGTCTTATGCCAGGCATACGGCATCATTATTCATTTTCAAGTCATGGCATTTATAAGTATCACTAAATAGCAGTTCTACATGTTGATGAATACTTAAGAAAGCTATATACGTGTAAACTATCTAATGAATGGAGGGTTGAGCATGAAAGATGAAGTTAAGGTAGTGCTAATAGGCGCTGGAAGTCTGACGTTCACACCGTCCCTATTGAAAGGACTTATCCTAAGTGACATTGCTAAGGAGAAAGCTCTAACCATAGCGCTAGTCGATATAAATCAAGATATACTTAAGGTTATGTATAAGGTCGGAGAAAAAATGGTTAACAAATTAAAGGAAGGAAAGATAAGGATCGAAAAATATGTTGATAGAAAGAAAGCCCTTGAGGGGGCCGATTTCGTCATAATAACGATAGGAGTTGGTGGTGTAGAGGCAACTCATGTGGATGTTAATGTGCCAAGAAAATATGGCATAGAACAAACCGTGGGTGATACCGTAGGGCCTGGCGGAATTATGCGCGCTTTAAGACATGTTCCAGTATTACTGGAGATAGCGAGGGATATGGAAGATTTGTGCCCAGAGGCTTACATGTTCAACTACTCAAATCCTCTAACTCCCCTTACAAGAGTAGTTCTGAGGGAGACTAAGATAAAGGCATATGGATTGTGTACTGGAGCATTTGGTGTAAGGGAGTATATAGCGGATTACCTTAAAGTTAAACCAGAGGATGTAAATGCCTACATAGGAGGCATAAACCATCTCTACTGGATAACTCACTTTACAGTAAAAGGAGAACCTGGATATCCGATAGTAGAGGAGAAAATAGCAAAAGAAGGAATACCGAAGGAAGGAGATCTTGCCATAACATTAGAACTATATAGGATATATGGTCTTATACCAATGCCAGGAGGTAGGCATGTAGCTGAATTCTTCCCGCATCTATTCATGCATAAAAAGGCTATAGAGAAATATAAAATCCCATTATTCCCTAAATGGACAATATATGATTATAAGGAGAGAGAACCATTTGAAAGATTGCTAAAGGACATAGCTTCAGGCAAGAGAGATATTAGAGAGCTCTTAAAGATAAAAGGTCTTGAAGAGGAAGGTATAGGCGTAGTTAACCTCATGGAAGCGTTAACTCTAGATAAGCGCATACTATTTCCAGGCATTAATGTACTCAATACAGGAATAATCCCTAATTTGCCTTCATGGGGCGTTGTAGAGGTTCCTGCATACGTCGATGCCACAGGCATACATCCACTTGACGTAGGAACTCTACCAAAAGGTATTGCAGGCATCCTTACACAGAGGTTAGCACAGTACGAAATCACAATAGATGCTGCACTTACTGGTGATAAGAGTTTAGTCCTTCAAGCATTAATAATGGACGGTTATGTTAGGTCAGTAGATACTGCTGAAAAGCTACTAAACGATATGTTAAACGCTGAGAGGAGATGGTTACCAGATTACTGGTTCAAATGAATTCGATGTATTGGATTACTTCCGATACGCTTAATATTTTTAGTATCAAGATAGATCAATGTGATAAGAATAGGTATTATCGGTAGCGATAATTCACATTCAATAACGTTCTCCCAGATGATAAATGATCAAAAACACAAATATCATGTAAACGGAATGAAGGTTCTATATCTATATGGACTGGATGAGGAGAGGAATAAAGAAGTAAGCGAAAAAGGCGGAATACCGTATATAGTTAAGAGACCGGAGGATATGATCGGTAAGATAGATTGCGCCTTTATAGAGTTTAGAGATGGAGCGCTTCACTATAAGTATGCTAAGCCCTTCATAGAAGCAGGGATACCCGTCTTCATTGATAAGCCCCTCGCAACCTCAGTTGAAGATGCTAAAAGGATAGTTTCCTTAGCTATTAAGAACAACGTATTGCTTACAAGCTTCTCCGCACTTAGGTTCTCTGAAGTGGTACAAGAAGTTAAACGTATTAGGGATGAGATTGTAACGTTATCAGTAACTGGGCCGGGAGACCCGGACAGCATATATTCTGGGTTAATATTTTATGGAATTCATGTCGCAGAAATACTTGAAGAAATATTAGGGCCGTTCTCTGGTAGGGTTTATGCCGTAAGGAGGAATAAGACAATTCTAGGAGTGATTGAAGTTGATAATGGGCCATTAGTAAGCGTGCTGATATCAAATGACATACCCTATCATTTCTCAATAAGAGTGCTTACTAAGGAAAAGGTGATTTACAAGAACATTGAAGACTTCATGGAGTGCTATAAGAATGGGGTGTTAACTATAAAGAGGATGTTAGAGGAAAAGAAATGGCCATTAAAAGCCGACGATATGATAGTGCCTATTAAAGTAATCAAAGCAATAGAGGAGAGCTATATTAAGGGAACTGCTATAAGGTTTTAACAATGCCTGAAGTACAATACAGAGATAGGGATTTTCGTTAAGAACTCTTAAATAGCCAATACTTAAAATATGCCAATAGAGGGAGAAAGTATGGGGAAGATTAGGATTGCTGTTCAGTTGTTCTCGGTACGCAATGATTGCGCTCGTGACTTAGAGGGTACATTAAAGGCAATAGCGGATATGGGATATGAAGGAGTGGAGTTTGCGGGATATTATGGAAGGAGTGCAGAGGAATTACGATCCCTCCTTGACAAATTTGGTCTGGAAGTAGCAGGATCTCATGTAAGTGTAGAAGCAATTATGGAGGATAAGCTAGAGGAAACTATTCGCTTCAATAAGGCGCTCGGCAATAAATACATAATAGTACCTTGGATACCCGAGAGCATGAGAAATAGCAAGGAAGCATGGCTCAAAACAGCTCAGTTATTCAATAAAGTAGCTGAGAGACTAAAGAAAGAAAACATGTATGTGGGTTATCATAATCATACAGAAGAATTCAAGAAGTTCAATGGAGAGATGGGTTGGGATATATTTGCGAAAGCCACATCTCATGATGTAGTACTTCAAGTTGATGTGGGAAATGCAATGCACGGCGGGCTCAGCATAGAAGAGGTCTTAGATATTATAAGGAGGTATCCAGGTAGGATAAAAACCATACATCTAAAGGAATATTCGCGAAAAGATCCAAACGCAATATTAGGTGAGGGAGAAGTACGATGGGGTGAGCTGATAAGGTTATGTCAGGAGACAGGCGGTACTGAGTGGTACATAGTAGAACAGGAGTCATATAAATATCCCCCAATGGAATGTATCAAACGATGCTTAGAGAATCTCAAGAAAATAATTGAAAATCTCTAGAAAGATAATGGGAAGATAAAGATCGTTAAGCTATATTTATTTTCTAGCTCGATGTTCTCTCCACCTTGTAGTTGACTAATAGGACATTAGGAAGCAAAGTAAGTAGTCTATTCAGCTGGGAAGAGTATTTAAACTTAAGCGCTTTATACTTAGGCATGTAATACACCGCATCATTACAAGGGGCTGATAAGAAATGGAGATCTATAAGGATCCATCCCAACCTATTGAAAAAAGAGTAGAAGACCTTTTAAGAAGGATGACGTTAGACGAGAAGATAGGACAGATGTGTCAGTATAGCTCCTTTAATGAAGAGATCAGAGAGCTTATAAGGAAAGGCCTAGTTGGCTCGCTTCTCAATGTGACAGGCATAGATAAAGTCAACGAGGTTCAGAGGGAAGCTGTAGAGAATACGCGATTAGGGATACCTCTCCTCTTAGGGCTAGACGTAATACATGGCTATAAAACGATATTTCCGATACCTTTAGCGTTAGCAAGTACGTGGGATCCTGAAATAGTAAAAAAGGCTGCTAGAATAGCAGCTAAGGAGGCAACAAGCGAAGGCATAAAATGGACTTTTGCTCCAATGGTAGATATCGCTAGAGATCCAAGATGGGGTAGGATAGCTGAGGGCGCAGGGGAAGATCCCTATCTAGGCTCGGTTATGGCATGGGCAGCTGTTAAAGGATTTCAAGGCGAAGATCTTTCAAACCCAGAGTCAATTCTAGCATGTGCAAAGCACTATATAGCTTATGGCGGTGCTGAAGGCGGCAGAGATTATAATACAATAGACATATCAGATAGGACGCTTAGAGAGATATATTTACCTCCATTTAAGGCTGCAGTTCTGGCTGGAGTAGGTACCATAATGAGCGCGTTCAACGAAATAAACGGCATACCAGCTACTGCCAATGAGTACACTTTACGTAAGATACTTAGAGAGGAACTTGGTTTTAAAGGCTTTGTAGTTAGCGATTGGAACGCTATAGGCGAACTCATAAACCATGGTATAGCCAAGGACATATATGATGCCGCTAAAGAGGCAGTAATGGCTGGAGTAGATATGGATATGCAAGGTGATGTCTACAGAAGAGCGTTGAAGGAGCTTGTTAAGAAAGGAGTGATCCCAGAAAAATTAATAGATGATGCCGTTAGAAGGATATTAACTATAAAGTTCAAACTCAGACTCTTTGAAAAACCATATGCAGATCCTGAGAGAGCGAATAAAGTGATAAAGTGTAAAGAACACTTAGAGTTCGCACTTGAGGCCGCTAGAAAAGCTATAGTATTATTAAAGAATGATGGCATTCTGCCGCTAAGGAAAGACCTAAAGAGGATAGCCGTAATAGGGCCATTAGCAGACGATAAAGAGTCACCACTAGGATCATGGCACTGTCTAGGCGACCCTAACGATGTAGTGACAGTATTAGAGGGGATAAAGAGAAAGGTCTCTCCTAAGACAGAAGTCCTTTATGCGAAGGGGTGCGATATTGTTGGTAACT
>JAGGUS010000267.1 GCA_021158375.1 Thermoprotei archaeon | reverse complement strand
GAAGAGCGCTTGGCATGTATACTGTAGTAGATGATCCAATAAAATGGCAAAGGGAGTTTGGTGTAGATATAGATCATATCGATCAAGTTGAAGTGCTCAGGGAAGCGGAGAAAATACCGGAAGACAAAATAAATACATACTTGGGATGGATCCAGAAGAACTTTGGATTAATAGAATATGATAATAAAATGTTAACATTAGATATCCTTAAAAAGCAAATAAGAGTATATATTGCTCTAAAAAGGATAATAAACAAATATAATTTCGACTTCTGCGGATTGAAGTGCCAACCAGAACTAAGTGACCATTATGTATGTGCATGCCTTGCAATAGCTTTAATTAATGATCCATACGATGCTGAGGGACATAAAGAGCCAATCGTATGTGCATGCGAAGTAGATCATGACGGAGCTCTTACCATGCAAATCTTAAAGATAATCTCGGGAGGAAAACCGACAACACTTATGGATGTTCTTTCATATGATGAAGAGAAGGAACTTCTCTACCTTGGAAATTGTGGTGGTATGGCGACATGGTTTACTAAACGCTCAAAGGATCCAGGAGAAAATTTAAGTGAAGTACATTTGAGACCTCAAATACAAGGCAAGGCGGGAGGCGCGGCGACACAATACGTAGCCGATGAAGGCATATTCACTATAGCTAGATTGTTTAGAGAAGGTGACGAATATCGCATGGTGTTAATAAAGAGCAAAGCAGTAAAAGTTCCTAGAGAGAATTTAAAGAGGGATATGTGGCCATGGCCACATATAGTGGTGAAATTTAAAAGAAGCGATTTCTTCAAGCTACTAGACGTTCTAGGAGCCAACCATTTACACGCTACGGAAGGAGATTATATAGAGGAGTTAATCGAGTTTTGCAAGCTAAAGGATATCAAGTATGTGATATTTAATGAAGCAGAAGCACCTTAATCCCTAGGCGATAAGTATGAAACTAGAAGAGGCAATAGCGAGAAGAGTTAGAGAGATGCTAAAGGAAGTACCAGTACATGGATGGGATCATACGCTTAGAGTATACGCTATAGCTAAGAAACTAGCTAAGAAGTACAAAGCAGATGAACTAATCGTGTCGATTGCTGCATTACTTCATGATATAGGAAGAGCATATAAAGGAAAAAGACATCATGCACTGATAAGTGCAGAGATAGCTAAAGAGTGGTTAGAGGATGAGGGAGTTCCAAAAGAGATAATAAATGCGGTATGCAAAGCTATATTAGCGCATAGCTTCTCCTTAGGATATGAAGCGGACACTCTTGAAGCGAAAATAGTCTCTGATGCAGATAAACTAGATGCAATAGGAGCAATAGGTATTGCTAGGTGCTTTATGGAATCTACATTGAGGAAGAGAGGTATTAGTGTAACCATAAAGCATTTCAATGAAAAACTCCTCAAGCTGAAGGATTTAATGTATACAGAAGAAGCTAAGAAGATGGCTCTAAAAAGACATAAATTCATGTTATACTTCCTGTCACAATTAAAAGAAGAGCTTAGAGAAGCAACAATAGATGATGATCCTCAGTTACTATGATGTATATTACAATATTTCGTGAATTAAAAATTGAGAGGTAAGGAGAAATGGTTAAAATAGAGCATTATGAGTTTGGCAAGATAATAATCGATGGGAAGGAATACAATAGAGATGTGATAGTATTCCCAGACAGGGTGAAGGACAATTGGTGGAGAAAAGAAGGACACAATCTATGCCTTCAAGACATAGAGGAAGTTATCGATTATAATCCTGAAATCCTAGTAATAGGGACTGGCTATTACGGATTCATGAACGTTCCTAGAGAGATTATAAAGGCACTAAATGAGAGAGGAATAGAAGTACGTATAGCAAAAACTAAAGAGGCCTGCAAGGTATTTAATGAGCTAGTAGAGAAAGGAAAGAAAGTAGTGGCAACGTTACATCTCACATGTTAATTTACAAGCATAATCAAGAGCCAAGCTTGATATTTGGTACTATGTGTTTACGAATTGAAGAGATTATTAGTTGCGTAGTGGGAGCTATCTTAGTTTATTATATTTTCATTCTTAATAAAGTAATGCATATGCATTGTTTATTACACTAAACAGTTAGGACTAGCCATATTAGTAGTAATTATGATGAAGTTCTTAAGGAATACTTACATAGAATTACCAATACTCTGGGCTCGTACTTTTCCTTTTCACATTAAGTCCGTCATCTACATGTCTCCATATCCCTGAGGCTATGTCCAATATCTGAATGCCTAACATGCTCGATAATTTATCAGATAGGAGCACTTCCCTTTCATGATCTGCTATAGCCACATTCACGTCATCAACTTTTCTACATAAATCAATTAAATGAACCTCTACTTCACGCTCTACGAATAAAAGGTTATATAAGCCCATAGGAGTCTCGTATATTAAAACACGAGCTCTAGGCGGCCTTAGAGGTAGGCCAAGATATTCAGCTAGTCTCCTCGGAAGTAATATCTCTGGTTCACTAACTTCATATCCACTATTAACTAACGCAGATGTCTCTACTTCAATACCTGATGATCTAGATTTGATTCTAATTCTAACCCTAACGCCCATTAGAAATCCTCCTTAATCGCTTAAGCTTAGGAAGCTTGGCGCGTCGTAAACGACCAAACCTCCTTGTAGGCCTCATAATATTGATCCTCAAGCTATACTTAGCTAAGCTTACTTATAAGCTTAAGCACTCGAGAATAATCAGTTATGGAGACGTTGGGGAAATCGCTACTATTATCTAGCGTAATGTGCTTCAACTAGTATAATGAAATTTATGAGCTAGACCTAGCCTTAGTAGTTCCAACTAGTTTCTCCATAGGTACATTTGTTATTTCACGTCTTTTTTCTCGTCTTCTCAATAGTGTAGAGAATATAGGCATTAAATTTGACAACACTATCTCGGTAGTTATTAGTGAGGAGAGGAGGTGCTTGCTAATTATATCGTACTGAAGGATTAGAGAAGCTACAGCAGCTGCAGCAAGTCCATGAGGCACCATAAAACTTAACTTCAATCTCTCTGCTCCAGACTTAATTACCGGTGATAGTGCTAAATATCTTGCAAAGATCATACAAGATATGATCACAAGCGCACTCCACAAGAAAGAATAACTTATATATTGAACGTCGAAGAGTATACCGAGTGCTATATAGAAGAATGTCCTTATGAAGAATGTTATCTCCTCATGGAAGTATACTATTATATGTCTAAGTCTGAACGGCTTTTCCATTCCTAAGAACTCGCTAAAAGCGCCTGCATTACTTAGCAGTAGACCTACCATTAGGCAAGCAATGGCTCCAGAGCCTCGCACTATCTCAACTAAGGAATATAGTAGTAACAGAAAGGCCAATGTCAACATGTAGCTGAACTTCATATTCCTCAACGACTTAAGAACTTTAATCCATATAATGCCGCTGAACAGGCCGAACACAAGCCCTATGGAGAAGCTGCTAACTATACTATGGAGCGTTTCAGGAAAGGCTAGTTCATTACCATTAGATATGAACTGCATTAGTGCAAGGCTGACTACTATAACAAGGGTATCGCTAAACGTAGAGTCGAGAGTAATGATAGCCTTTACATCATCGGATTCCGTAAGTCCCCTTATTAAAGGAATTGCAACGACACTACTAGCCCCTCCGAGAATAGCTCCGGGCAAAAAGGATTCAATTAAGGAAAGGCCTAAGAGCTTGCGTGCAGGAAATGATATGATGATAGAGGAGAGGACTAAGTACAGCGCAGATGTGAGCATAGCCTTCCACACATTTTTTAATACTTCAGAGAGATTTAGGCTGAGGCCAGCTTCAAAGAGAACGACTACTAGAGCTACATTCGAAAGAACTGAGAG
>JAGGUS010000278.1 GCA_021158375.1 Thermoprotei archaeon | reverse complement strand
TTAGCTTCACTTTCTTTATTATCATGTCCCATGAATAGAGACCCCTTCTAACTATTTCGAAGTCCAGTATATCTATTGCGTATTTAAAGAAGGGAGTATCTATAACTAGCGTCTCGGCTTCGCCTCCCTCAAACGCAGGATTAAAACCATATTTCTTCGCTAGCTCTAATATGCGAAGTACATCCTCACGTGACAATACTCGACCTATAAACTTAGGCGAAAGGCCCATTACGGAAATCGAAGTTATGATGAACTTAAAACCTAAGTCTATAAGCTCGAGCAGATACTCATCTTGGGCTTTCCTCCAGAGAGGCGAGAATACTTTCAGTCCAAGTTCATCGCATATCTCATTCACTAAAAGTCTTTGATAATCGGATAGGAGAACACCAAGCACTACACCATCTATATTCATTTCCTCCTTGAAGTACCTAAGATATTTCTTCATGTATTTAGTTTCCTCACCTTGAGGAACGTTAGGTACGTAAGTTATGGGAATACCTATAGCCTTAGCTTGGAGAGGGGCAAGATCTATACATGGAATGTGGAATAACAATGAATCGGATGAACTAACCTTAAAAGTGATGAGAGAAACTACATCCATGCCTACAGTAAAGGCCCAATGTAGAGCAAATGTGCTATCCTTGCCTCCTGAGAATAGAGCTACTACGCGCATCTCACTTTTAGATGTGAGGCATACTTTTTTAAACCTTGAGTATTATTTAATGGAAAGGTGATCTAATGAAGCTTACACCTAAGTGCATTCCATGTATAGTAAACGCTAGGGCAAGGGAGATAATAAACTACTCAAAGCTCAGCGATGAGGAGAAGATAAGGGCCTTAAGTAGGTTATTAAAGGTAATTTCGGATAACTCGTCACCTAATGCATCGACCATAACGCTTGCTACTATAGGTTTTAGAGCTGTAAAGGAGCTTATAGGAGACAACGATCCTTATCGTGAATACAAGGCACTATCCAATAAAATAGCGAGGGAATTACTGGATTATGTATTAAAAGAAGCAGGAAGCCTAGAAGGTTATGAAAGGTTTAGATTTCTAGTCATAACTAGCATAAACGCGAATGCTATAGATCCAGGAGTCCCACCATTTCACTACGATCCAAAGGAACTCAAAAAAGCATTAACTCGTAAAGATCTTGATGTAGACCAAACTAGGGGAATATATGAGGCCATAAGAAGGGCAAGGCATGTAGTATTCATGTTAGATAATGCGGGGGAAGCAGTTTTTGACAAGATATTAGTAGAGGAAATAGTGAAGCTTGGACCTAAAGTAGTAGTACTAGCCAAGAGCGAACCATATCAAAATGATGTTACAGTTAACGATGCAATAGAGCTAGGCTTTGACAAAGTAGCAGAGGTTGTGGGTACTGGTAGCGACTATGGCGGTCCGCTTCCAGAGGGGCTTTCTAAAGAGGCAAAAGAACTATTAGCTAAGACTGATCTCATAATAGCTAAAGGTATGGCCAACTATGAAGCATTTCTATATGCTCCTCCTAAAAAGCCTGTAGCGCATTTATTCAAAGCTAAATGCGAGCCAGTAGCTAATACGCTAGGAGTAGACGTAGGTGCACGTATAGCTATTCTAAAGAGGAATGTTGCTTGATGAACGATCTAGCTACTTTACAAAACGCTTTAAAGTCACTATCTCGCCAAGCTATCAGCCTAATTTCTTTGGTAGTCAAGGAATCTCTCATCTTATATATTTCCTCTAAGATTATCCTAATTGATGTTTCAGGGGATAAACCGCCTACTCCGGCACCCATAGCAGGAAACGCAATACTTTTGACATTTAACTTAATAGCTTCCTTTAAGGCAGCGATTACAGCCCTTCTAACATTCTCTTCTGTCGTCCTCATTGCGGGACGTTCCATGGTAGGAGCATGAATTACGTACTTAGCCTTAAGCTTTCCACCGCTTGTAGAGATCGCACTACCTACAGGAATTGGTGCCATACGCCTTGCTTCGCACTCGATCTCTTCACCTCCCTTCATCTTTATAGCTAAGGCGACACCACCGCCCATTATCATTAAGCTATTTGCAGGATTTACTATCGCATCGACATCTTCATCGGTAATATCTCCTCTCTTAATAATGATTTTGATACCATCTAATAGGTATTCAAGACGCTCCATGTACATCACCACTGCATTTCAGAACAACCGCGTGTTCATCATATGCTCAGATGCCTCTCTACTCATCACCTTACTAACTAAAAATTATTTAATTTAATGAGAAATTAAATATTTCTAAAAGTCGCATCCTTACCTAATCGTTCTTTAGCTACCTTATGTGAATCTATGTTTAATGCTTTGTCTATTAGACGTTTGCGCTCCTTTAACTGCTTGCGCTTGTTCAATTCTATTTCATTTCGTATATCCTTGAGAACCTCGTTTATACCTAGTCTTTCAGCTGAATTTTCGTACCAGCGAGATATATTCTTTAAAGCTTTAGCCATTATGACCACTGCCCTCCCTACATTTGCAGCATCTAGAACCGTGCTTATATCCTCAAAAACATCTCCTTGTTTATTGAAGTATGCAAGAGCCCATGGAGGTATGGCGAATCCCATTGAGACTAGCGTAGCGTACAGCGTGGAGATCACTTGTATTACACCGCTATCATTACCTACTGCAATTACTCCGGCTACTTTTCCCTCAACCCAGCTATAGCCATCTATGTATATCATGTTTTCAAATACTGTAAGCCTATCTATGAACGACTTTACTACTCCTGATGGTGAAAACCAATAGACAGGTGTCGCTATAATAATCCCATCTGATTTCAGCACTAGATCGTAGAGTTCCTGCATGTCATCTTCTATTACACAGGGATATCTACAGGCAGTCTGTTCATCGCATAGGCATGCTGAACATGGCTTTATATCGTAGTCATAGAGGTTTACTAATTTTACTTCAGCGCCTTCTCTTCTAGCGAACTCTAGGGCTACTCTGAGTAATTTGTAGGTATTGCCGTACTTCCTAGGAGATCCATTAACTCCAAGAACGCGAATCATACTACGTATGTCACTACCTCAGGATAAATATAAAAATTGCTTAAGTTAAGTCCTCTAATAGCTATTCCTCTTCAATTCTCTTTATTATGTCTAGTAAGTTCTTAATACATATTTCAGATGCCTCTTCGCCCATCTCAGAGAAAGCCGCACCTCCAGGTTTTACTAATTGCTCTTCGCTAAGTTTTCTCTTAGGCCTCCAATGGGTTTCAAGTGATAGGAAGCCGTTATAACCATCCTCTTTTAATGCTCTTAATTGTCCTATGTAGTCAACATCGCCCTCCCCTATAGGACGCGGTTCCGCCTTACCAATGTCTATCCTAACGGCATCCTTTACATGTATGTGTAATATTCTGCCCCTTACATAATTATAGCCATCGGGATATGGAACTTCGCCTTCTGGATCACCAATATCGTTACCTGGATCCCATAGAGCTTTTACATATTTTGGATTTCCTAAGGCATCTAAGAACTGAGCTAATCTCCTTCCATTATTTACATGAGTGCTTGGCTCGTTCTCTATTAAGGCTATCACGCCCTCTTCTTTGACTATATCTAGAGGCTCCTTGAACTTCTCTAAGATACGGGATAGATACTCATCTAATGAACCCTTTCTCCAGAAAGTAAATATGCGTATGAAGTTCGTATCAAGGCTTTTAGCTAACGCTATAACTTTTCTAAGGATCGAGATATGTTGCCTATACTCCTCATCGCTATCTAAGTCAGCCTTGAAGAATGGAGAGGCTATACATGGAACTACTAGATCATACTTAGATAATATACTTTTTATCTTGGAGACGTCCTCTACTAGATCCTGTGGTGGCTTATTCCAAACTGTCCTTATCTCAATGCCATCTAAGCCGAAACGTTTTGCGAATTTTGCAACACGCTCTAGATCTTGAGAAACCTCATCGCTTATAACGGATAGTCTAAACATAGTCTCACGTTCTTTATTATTATAGAAGAGCTAATAAGGTTTAGGAAAAGAAAATGATAACGTCTGATATCGATAAGAGGGAGCATGAGAGCATGAGATTTGAGGAACTCTCCTATAAGGATATAGAGGAATTAGTTAAGGAGGGATATATCCCAGTAATTCCAGTAGGAAGCTTAGAAGTACATGGACCTCACTTACCTTTAGGTACAGATGGATTAGTAATACATAAATTAGCACTTGAAGTAGCTAAGATAGAGAAAATAGTAGTTTTACCACCGCTGTACTACGCATATGTTCCGGAAAATAGACATTTCCCGGGAACTATATCGCTTACAGCTGAGACATTCCATAAACTCCTTGAAGAGATATGCGATGAACTAGGCAGAATGGGGTTCAAGAAGATAGTGATATTAAACGGCCATGGAGGCAATATAGTACCTATCAGCCTATTCGTGAGGGAGTTGTTATGGAAGAGGAAGGGGTATAAAGTATATGCGATTAACAGTCCATGGGGATGTATACAGGATGAAATAGAAAAGATAAGGGAAAGCGAGATCGTAGGTCATGCAGGTGAAATAGAGACAAGCCTTGTGTTATACGTAAATCCAAATCTAGTGAAAAAGGAGAGGATACCGGGAAAAGCTAGACTCGGACCACGACATGTAGTAAATGGGGTAGAGACTCCAGTTGATTGGGTAGGACATGCTCTAGAAGGATATGTAGGGGAACCAGGAAAGGCTAGTTATGAAAAAGGCGAGAAGCTATTTAAGGTATGGGCTAAGAGGGTAGCTGAGTTCATAAGGAAGATTAGAGAAGATACGTATTATGATAGAGTAGTAAACGAATATAACAGAAGGAGTCAACCG
>JAGGUS010000300.1 GCA_021158375.1 Thermoprotei archaeon | reverse complement strand
CCTTATTATTTCATCTATTCTCGCTCTCCTCAGTTCGTAAACCATTTCGCTTAGTTTATACTTCCAAGGAGCGGCACCGACGTATATATAGGCTTTTGAAGGCTTAGCTTCCTTCATAGTGTCAAGTATATTCTTTATGTCTTCTATTGTATTATTTACTATTTCGATTATTTCTTCAAGTTCCATATCTATATATTCCTCATCAGAAGTAGGCCACTTCTCCACGGATACAAATCCCTTATGCCCTAAGAGTTCCCATAACTCTTCGGATATATGAGGTATCACTGGTGATAATAACTTGACTAGTCTCTCTAAGCAATACCTTAAGGCCCACCATTTCTCTTTCTCGTATTCGGGTCTGCCTTCTACCATCTTTAAGTAAAGTTCTATGTTGTTAAGCATATTGAAGAAAGCCTCTTGGACGTAATCCCTTAACTTATGCTTCTCCATATACGTAGTACATAAAGATATAGCACTATTTATTCTTGATAAGAGCCCTCTTGTAGGTATACTCATTTCCTTCGGCTTTGCAGTTTCATGCTCACATATATTAATTGCAAGATTCCAGAAGTCCATTAACCTTCTCAAAACGCTTTTTACCTGAGCTTCTCTCCAGTCGACTACGCTCGGTAAATCAGCTGCATATACTATATATAATCTAAAGAGATCCGCGCTATACTTTCTAGGTATTTCTACTAATGGTAAGACGTTACCCTTACTTTTGCTCATCTTAGCTCCTTCCCTTATTACATACTCATTTAGCGTTATCTTCTTAGGCCATAGCTCTTTAGGAAATATTGCTACATGATGGAATATGAAGAAGCTTAAGTGATTTGTAATGTGACCAACAGCAGTGTGCCTTTGATCTACAGGATACCAATACGTGAACTCCTTTCTCATCTCTTTTAATGCATCTACCGGAATTCCTGTCCTCTTAGCTATTATCTTAGGGTCTCCCTTTCCTAAGAAAACATAGTCGAATACATCCAAAGTCAGTTGCTCAGGCTTTATGCCATATCTCCTTATTATATGTACTACCGTATAGAACGCCATGTATATCGTTGAATCGCTTAACGATTCTATTATCCAGCCTTTATCAAAGGGTAGCGGCGTCCCAAGTCCCCTTTTCCTAGCACATGGTCTAAGGGCAAGCCAATCAAATGTATCTTCAAATAACTTTCTATACTTAGCTGGATATATCTCCATCTTAGATAATGCTTCTCTCGCTAATTTCTTCCACTCGGGATTCCCATAATTTATGAACCATTGATCTTTAAGGACTGCAACTACTATTTTGCTACCACATCTACAGTATATTGGCCGTGGACTTGTCTCGTAGAAGATAGTAGCCTTTCCCATATTAAGAAGCCATTCCCTTACTTTCTCCTTAGCCTCAGCTATTCTCATCCCGTTAAATGGTTTACATATATCCTTAAGTATACCCTTATAGTACTCTTCTTTATACAATATTTTAGTAGCTTCCTCTAATTTCTCCCTTTCAGTCTGATCTCTTATTCCCATTTTTTCAACTACATCTCTTGCAGGCCACTCGCTATACCCGTCAATATCTATAATACTAATGGGTTCTATTTTAGATACGCACTCAGCGCTTATACCAAACCTTTCAGGATCCCTCTTTATATCTCGTAGTGCTACGTAATCATGTGGTGAATGTGCTGGTACGCTATAAACTACACCTGTTGCCTCACTACTGCTTACAAAGACTGCTGGTAATATCAAAATTTCTCTTCCCGATATAGGCTCGAAACACCTCTTTCCTACTAGTTCGCTCCCCTTAATCCTCCTTAAAATGCTCACCTCATGGCCTTGATACCTTAGTTTATCTGCAGCTTCCTCTGAGACTATCCACTTCTCACCATCTACGTTTACAAGTACATACTCCGCCCTAGGATTAACCCATATATTGGTTACTCCAAATATTGTTTCAGGCCTTAACGTTCCTGCCACCAAGTAGACTTCGTCATCACCCTCTAGTCTAAACTTAATTGCCGTAAATTCTACTACCTCTGCTCTAAACTCATCGCCTCCTCTTATGTCATCTTCTCCTACAGCATTCTTATCCTTAGGACAATAAAGAACTGGATGAGTCCCTTGTACTATATATCCCTTCTCTTTCAATTTCATAAACTGCCATGTTATGAATGCGCTATAATCTGGATCTCCAGTAGTGAACTTCCTCCTCCAATCTATTGAGTATCCCAAGCTCTTGAAATCATTAGTTATGGCGTTTGCAAAAAACATCGCAACGTTCTTAGGTTCTACAAACGATTCTACTACCTTCCTTACCTCTTTCTCGTCTTTAATATAGAGCCTTACGTAGTTTTCGTACAGCTTTATACACTCCTCATCCCCTCGAGAAATCCTTGCAGAGATCGAAGCTATTGGAGTTCCTGTTATATGAAATGCCATAGGCCACAATACGTTGAATCCTCTCATTCGCATAAATCGTGCTATCAAATCCCCTATAGTATACGTCCTTCCATGCCCTATATGAAGAGGGCCTGATGTATATGGATAAGGAACAGTTAAGAAGAATTTTTTCTTATTGGGATCAGGCTCTGCTTCAAATAAGTGTGCTTCTTCCCATTTTTGCTGCCACTTCCTTTCTATATCTCGAAGTACTTTAAGGAATTCTTCAGCACTATCTATAGTATAGAATATGATCCCCCATGAAATACCCTCTTTAGGGAGACTTACTTTATTGTAATTAAATGTTACGCTGCTGTGTATAAATCCTTAAAGCTCTTGCTTATAGTAGGAGAGGTCATATATTCTAATAGGCTTCTCGCATCATTTAAATACTCGCTTCTATGACTCTTCTCATATTCCAATATAAAATATCCCTCGTATTCTAGCTCTAAAAGCAACTTTATTAAAGGTTTGAAGTCAATGATACCCCTCGTATCGAATATCGGTATACCTTTTTTCATAGTATTCCTCTCTATATTCGACGCATATATAACACCTATATCACCTATGTGCTCCATCATTATATCGAGTAGGCCCTCCTCATCGTCTATGATGCGTGTAGAAATCGCATATTTATAGCTACTTCTATACTTCTCGTTCAATCTCTCCTGCCCCTTTAGGTCATCTTCTGATGTTACTGTAAAGGATAGCGTTACCCCATAATCCACTAACACATCGAAGAGCTTCTCTACTAGGGAATCCTCTCCTTCAATTGGATGCCCTATTACAAGCATAGTAGCGCCTATACTTGCAAGGAAATCGGCTATAACTTCAATATTACGTGATATGATCGTTATTTTGTCTTGCTTCACTCTAACTACACTGACTTCTATGCCATGGGTGAGTATTAACTGCCTTATGTCCTCTACGTCTATGTTTTTTATATCCTTTACATGCTGAAAGGATATTTCAAATGAGCCGAACTTTGCTAAGTCTTTTACGCTATACTCCATTTCTATGAGATCGCTATGATCATAACTAAAGCATAGCCTTATCCTACTCACCCTAGATCACAATTGTAGAAAAAGTATAAAAATGCAAGTCAACGATGAATAATGAGGTGAAGATATTGAGTAAAAGACAGACTTCCATTCCCCCGCATAATCATTGTAAAGTCTGTGGTAAAGTAATTCCTGCTGGTGCTGAGTTCTGTTCTCCTAAATGCGAAGAGGAATATATGAGGAGGCGACGAGAGCTCGATAATTTACGAAGATGGTTTATACTCCTTAATACTGTTCTCTTGGTACTTGTCGCTATTAACACCCTTATCCTTATCTTCTCCCCCTAATTTCTCCTTAGGCGGCAATAGCACTATAAGTCCCCTCTTGATCAGCCTCTTAAGGTACTCGATCAAGGAAACTTCAGCTTCACGCCTTCTGAGCTTATACTCGCGTACTAACATGTCTATTAAATCTTGAACAGTATGTTCTCCATCGCACATTTCCCATATTCTAGAACCCATTTTATCTAGCACTAGCTTTTTTGTTTCAGGAAGATCCATGAAGAATGAGAGGAACTTTGCCCAAAACGATTCGCTTAACTTGAGTTTTATTGCAATATCCCCTGAAGGGTACTTCTCCCATTGCACATTAGGGTTTCTCTTAACCCTTAACTTCAAGAATACTTCTTTAGGTATTACAAGTTTGCTCGGTGCTTTCTTAGACATACTCTTTCCATTTAAACGTTTTAATAAAGTAGGATAAATAAGTTCTTTTGTATAATTAAGTTGCTTGAAGGTCGGAGATAGTCATGAAAAGGAAGAGATTACTAGCCTATCTATGTATAGGCCTTATGTTCCTAACAACTATATATTATCTCATAATATACCTACTTGCCCGCTAAGCTTATATTAATGCTTTTTCCTTTATTCGACGAGGGATGTAGAATGGGCGGAAGGAAAAAGCTTACGCTTAAGCAAATGGAGAAGCAACAATTGCTTAGAATGCAAAAAGAAGAGGAGAGGAGAAGAAGAGAAATAAGAAAGGAAGAGGAGAAGCAAGCCCTCACGTTCATTGATGCATCAACATATGAGACTATAAAGAAAGAAGTCTTAAAAGTTCCTGTGATAACGCCATACATCCTCTCGTCTAAATATGGTCTGAAATTAAGCACTGCTAAGAAAATATTAAGGCAATTAGAGAAGGAAGGAGTTATACAATTCATATCACGCTCTAGACGAACAGAGATATTTAGAGGAGTTAAGGCACGAGTAAGTCCACCGCCAGAACCAGAACTATCTTTCCTACGCTAAAACGTTATAATACTCCTTTTGAGAACCTCTACTACGTTAGAGCTTCCGCTTAACTTAGTGGTATCTAGTATTAGGAAGGCGCCTTTCTCATTAAAATAAGGCGCTCCCTTTCTAGAGAATAAGGTTAAGACACGTCCATTATGATTAAATTTATAACCTGTCGGACAAGGTTCATGCCCTCTAACTATAGCCCTAACGCCCAATACTTGGAGTGCTTTAAAGGTTACAGATTTTCCGAACAGTTTTCCAGCTCCTCTAGGCGAGTAGGTCCACGTATCAGTATATTCCGTTGGATCATTCCATAGTATCTCCTCAAGATAAGGCTTATTCGGATGTAGTCTTGGAGCTAGTGCTATATCCTCCACTTTATCCATACTCACAGGAACTCCTCCATGAACCATTAATAATCTTCCTTCCACAATTGTAGCGATATATAATTCATTGAAAACCTTCATGAATTCCTCGTATATCTTCTTACCTCTAGATCCAAACTTCCTCACTATCTGGTAAGGGAGATCATGTGGATAAGGCATGAGGTCATAAGGAGGTTCATGATTTCCTCTAAGTAAGAAAATCCTCTCTGGATACAATATCCGCAACTTGGCTAATGATAAGAAAACCTCCACTGAATAAGGCCCTCTATCTACATAATCTCCTAGGAACACTACATAGCCTCTCTTAAGTATATCCTGATTGAATATTGTGTTTAAGATATACCTGAAGCTAAGTAAGTCACCATGTATATCACCTATGACTGCTATTATCGAGTCTCTTGGTATAATAACTAAGAAATCGTGAATTCTAACGTCACCTATGCTACCTCTCTCCCTCATCTTTAACTCTAATTCATATATGTCTCTTAGCAGTTCAAGAGCGCCTTCATGGTCAATATTTTGAACTTCCTCTATTATCTCGTTTGGTGCTATATCTTTATTCATAGAATACACCTACCTATTTCCGTTAATGTAACTGGGCTAATCTTTATTCGTCCTACTTCTAAATATTTAATATATCTGGGATCTACGGGCGTGTATATTTCAATCTTCTTATCATCAAAATCCACATCTTGTAGTATCCCTATTCCCATAAAGCGCTTGTCACCATTATAGATTCCTATAAGTAAGTTTCTAATATTCTCTTTATTTAAAACGTTTGCATTTAAGACATTACTATGCTTCCCTTTTATCATGTTCCATATCTCCTTATTAAGCCTGTTAGCTGCATATACCCTTACTGAATTCCCGCTGACTTCGTAGTATATCTTAAACTTACCCTGTTTAATCACATGTATTATGCCCGTTAATATAGACCCCTCTAAGATCTTTACGCTTTTTAATGATACACTGATTTTCTTCCCCCCTCTCATATACCTCCTATAAGCGTTTTGCCTTATCTTCTTCCTCTCATTTCTGTTTCTAGGTCTAACGAAACCTCTCGGTAACCTTAATACATCTGTGATCTCGCTCACTACCTTTACGAAATGCGCGAGCATGCTATACTCTTCTTCTAATACTATCACGAGATCCGGCTCTATGGCTTTAGCCTTATTTATCTTTAAGATCATACCTTGTTCATCCTTGATCCAACCCGTAGTATCTACTAATACTACGTCCGCATTATGTCTTAATGCCTCCCTCATCATCATGACTACTCCTGTAATCATCTTGTGAAAAAGCCCAGCTGGCGTATTGCTCCCCAAAAAGTATGCATCTATCAATGGAATTTCCTCTAGACTTATAATGTGATTTCTCATTATACCCAGTCCTATTGTACAAGGTGGGCCTATGTTACTCTGACCTACATCCGAATCTACTACAGCTACTTTAAATCCCATAGAGAATAGCTTATTCGCGATATATGTAGTAAGTGTGCTTTTTCCTGAATCAATATCGCCTACTATCATAATCTTAACTGGCTTTCTCCTAGTGGCAATTTCCCCTACTGCTACTTCCCATTGTCTAGGTACATAATATCCGGGAATACTAGAAATTCTTCCGCCTTCTATCTCTAATTCGCTAGTGGATAAAGCATAATATGGAATTGCCTTTGCATATGGAACTCTAATGCTTTTTCCTCTTTCTACAGGAGCGCCGAATATCTCCCCCCTACCATCTAATATCCTTACCTCAGCACATCCCTCTATATTTACGCACTCATCTTCTTCAAGCCTTATCCTCAACATCGTCACTACAAATAAATAGCAAACTAAATTTAGTAAACGTAACTATCAATAACCGGATTTAAGTATGCCTCTGACCTTAGATGCTTTAAAAATAGATGTGGATAAGGTATCTAAAAAGATAATTAATGGTATTAAGGAGTACATGGCGAACGTAGGCATTAACAGGGCTGTAGTTGGAGTTAGTGGAGGAGTGGATAGTGCAACTACACTTACACTAGCTGTAAGGGCGCTTGGTCCGGAAAATATAACAGCTCTTATAATGCCTGATCCTATGGCTACTCCAGAAGAAGATATTGAAGATGCTCGATCTCTAGCTAAAATGCTTGGCGTAAAGGTGGAATACGTTGAGATAGGTGATATTTTCAATGCCTATGCTAAATCAATGCCGTTCTTTAATCCTAATGCTGTTAAGGCAAACGGCAATTTAAAAGCTAGGATACGTATGTGTCTCCTATATTACTATGCTAATGTAAATAATGCCTTAGTCATCGGTAGTAGTGATAAGAGCGAGATCTTAATAGGCTAT
>JAGGUS010000152.1 GCA_021158375.1 Thermoprotei archaeon | reverse complement strand
TTCTTCTCCTTACTACCCAAAGGCTTAAAAAGCCAGAGGAAACAGAGGAAAGAGCGATGGCATTAAAGTTTAAAGCCATAGCCGATACAGGTGTCAGCAGTTACGAGGAGGAGAGGTATTACAATTATGGCAGGAGCACTACAATTAGAGTAAAAGGCTTTCAGGGATATATGCTTCTTAAGTTTGACCTAAGTGAAATAAAGGGTAAGAAGGTAAAAAAGGCCGAACTCCACTTATGTCTAGCTAGGGGCAAACTCCTTGATGTGGGGATTTCTACTATACCTACAGATTGGTATGAAGGAAGTGGAACTGGAACTCCTGCACGAACTGGTGAACCATGTTTTGAATATGCTGCATATATGCAAGAATATTGGACTTTCCCTGGTAGTGATTTTTACTGTGCGATCTTCGGTCATGGTAATACGCTCTTTACTGTTGTTCCTAAAGATGAGGTAAGAGAATATAATAAAGGCGGATATAAGTGGGTGGCCATACCCATTCCTCCTAAAATAGTTGAGGCATTAGCTCTTGAAGATCAATACGGTATTGTAATTGCTGATGATAAGGGAGAGAGATGGGTAAATATAGACGTATACACTAAGGAGGCTGGATGGGATTTATCACCATATCTCTTAGTATGGACTGAAGAGCCTAAAGGTAAAACCCCTCCTGGTGAAATAAAGGACTTTAAGGCAAGTACTGACGGATTATGGAATGGTCAAATCATGCTTTCATGGATAGCTCCAAGTCCGGGGGATAACCAGGTATTGGGATATGAAATTTGGTACTCTGATCAGGAACTTACCGAGGAGAACTTTAAGAGAGTAGGTAGAATGTTACCTAGATATATGATACCGAGACCAGGAAAGCCTGGAGAGAGACAAACGTTATTGATAAGCGGGTTAAAGCCCGGAACCACATATTATTTCGCAATAAGGGCTTATGATGAGTTAGGTAACTATTCTAAAGTAGCAATAACTCATGTGAAATTACCTGAGAGGAAGATGCCACCTTCACTACCAGAAATATCGCTCTGGGAACCTGAAAAGGCAAGTAGTATACCAGAGTATGAAGGAAAGATTAGAGTTTGGGCATTAAATGATGTAGAGAAAGTAAGCCCTATAACGGGAGCTAGATTAGAAAGTGGAAGATACGAGACAGGCGGAGATGATGACTATAAGCTTGGTAATTTCGTATGGGATGCAAAGAATAGGACGATAATGCTATTCGGCTCTAAAAATGAGGTAATAGCATTTCAGCTCATGATAGAGAGATTAATCGATAAGTTATCTAATGTGAGGGTTACTGTTGGAGATTTGATAGGGCCTGAAGGCTTCCGTATCAAATCTAATCCATATATCGAAGTTTTCAGGGAATGGTATGTTAGGAAGGGCGATCTTTGGCTCCCTGATCCACTACTTCCATTAGTAGATAGAAAGCCATTTAAAGCTACATTCAATATACCAGCAGAAGATAACGGAGTACCAGATCAGAAAGTACAGGGAATATGGGTAGATATCTATATACCGCGTGAGGCGAGGCCCGGTGTATACAAGGGGAATTTAACCATAACCGCTGATGAGCTTGAAAAACCTATTGTTCTCAACATAAGACTTGAAGTACTTCCATTAATAATACCCGACAGGATAAGTTTCGATATCGAATTGAATAACTATAATAACATAGCGTCTATGCATAAAGTCGATAGGGCAAGCGAGTTTAATAGATATCTCGAGATAGAGCTGAGATATCATCAGCTAGCCCATAAGCATAGACAAACGCTTAATATATTGCCATATTCTCAGAGCGGAGGGATATATTATAATTACGTACCTAAAATCGAGAGAAGTGATAATAAGGTAAAAATCGTTGATTGGAGTTCATGGGATAAGGAATTTGGTAGATATCTAGATGGAAGTGCATTTACAAGAGAAATGGGATATTATGGACCAGGTGAAGGAGTACCCGTTGCTCACTTCTACTTGCCCTTCCATGAGAATTGGCCGATGCCCATAGAAGAATACTATAAGCTAGCGGGATACTTCGCTGGATGTAAGGATGATAAGGAATTTATGGAGAGGATGGTTAAGTTTGCAGAGGAGATGCCACCAATAGAGAAAGCATTCAAGGCAGGATATGCAGAAGGCATAGTAGAGATAGTGACAGAATACGCGAAGCATTTCGCTGAAAAGGGATGGACATCTACAGGATTTCAATTCTACTTGAACAATAAGTGGTACTGGAAGAGGCCAAGCCATGGAGGGAGGGGGACTAGCTACTGGCTTTTCGATGAACCACATTTCCTAGATGACTTCTTAGCTCTAAGGTGGTTCCATACCTTATTTAGGGAAGGCGTAGAGAGAAGCGGAGCTACTAACGTGAACTTCGTCTATAGAGTGGATATATCAAGACCACAATTAGATAGGGGATTAATAGCGAATTTAACTACGCTATGGGTAACTGCATATGGTGCATTTGAGAAGTACCATGAACTCTGTATGGAATATAAGAGGATGTACAATATAACGTTCTGGGCATACAGCACGGGACCAGATGTAGATCAAAGTAACTTAGGCATAATGGCTTACGTATATAGAGTATGGCTCTTAGGCGCTGATGGTTGTTTAGTATACTGGACTAGCTTTCCATCAAATCCAACTAAATGCTGGAAGGAAGCAGATCGCCTAGCAATAGTATATCCGGGGACTTATTTCGGTTATGATGGCCCACTCCCAAGCATGAGATTAAAGGTACAGAGGAGAGCACAGCAGGATATAGAATATCTTAACATGCTCGCTAAAGTAGCTAATTGGAATAGGGATTTGGTTACTAGAGCGTTAGCTGTACTCCTTGCTCCACAAGGACAGGAACAGGACTACGCTGATAATCCATACTTAGCTAATTTCACACCACTAGGTTATGACGATTATCTGAGGATAAGGATGACTATAATGGAGGCATTACTAAGGGCGACTAAAGGGTAGATGTTTATAAAATTACTTATTATTTTTCTTTACTTTTGTCCATAATATTAGGCCCTTCAGATGAACTCCTCTTTTTTATATTGTGTTTAAACTAAAAGATTTTGAAAATATGTGTGATCAGGTCTCTATTAAGGAAACAAGCATAACGCTTAAGACCTACTATGTACATGAGGAAGATAAGAATCCACCATTCCTTCTGCCCGGTAGATGGGAGATATATCCGTATACTATGATGGACGATCTCTCTGATACAGTTGCTTATGAGAAGTATAGGGCAGTAATTCTTGAAAATAAGTACTTAAGGGTAACTGTAGTACCCGATTTAGGCGGTAGGATATATTCAGTATATGATAAGGTAAGGGGAATGGAGCTCTTCTATAAGAATAGTGTAGTGAAGACGGCTAGGGTTGCATTGCGCGGTGCTTGGATTAGTGGGGGTGTTGAGTTTAATTTCCCTAATGGGCATACGGTAACCACTGTATCGCCTGTGGATTACTGTATTGCCAGGAATAACGATGGTAGCTATACTATCTTTGTTGGGGATACAGAAAACATCTCTAAGATGAGGTGGTGCATAGGGATTACTTTAAGGCCTGGAATAAGACGTGTAGAACAGCGTACTTTCTTGTATAATCCTACAGAGGTTAGGAATAGGTTCTGGTATTGGGCTAACGCTGCAGTTCCAGCTACTATGGGGTTGAGATTTGAGACACCAGCAGATTGGGCTTATTGTATGGGAAGGATTGTTAGGTTAAGAAGTGAAGAGAAAGATCTGACTTGGTATAAAAATTGGGATCATGCAGTAGATCTTTTCAGTTTAAGTGCTGATGCTGAATTTGTAGGATGGTACTTATACGACTTAGACTATGGCGGAGTGCATATAGCGGATAAGTATTTATTACAGGGGAAGAAGTTCTTCACTTGGGGAGTTGCTGAGAGCGGAAAGATGTGGACTAAACATCTTACTGACGAAGATGGCCCTTACTGTGAAGTACAGGCAGGATTTCTTCAGACACAATATGAATATGAACTACTGGAACCTCATCAAGCGTATATATTTGAAGAATTTTGGTATCCAGTAAGTAAACTGAGAGGACTTCTATATGCTAATAAGGATCTTGCTTTAAACATAGTTGAAGAAAACGAAGTAAGCGAAATACGGATTAACTCTACCAAAACGATCGATTGCAATATACTGCTACTAGACGAGAGAGACAATATCATATTGAGAAAAGAGCTTCATCTTGTACCAGAAAATACAGTCATAGTGAAGCTGAAGAGAGATGACGTGAGAATGGCAGATACATTACTGATAAGGGATAAGGTAGGCAAAGAAGTGGCTGAAATCAAGTTGAAGAAGAGGAGTAAAGAAAAGCCGTACTTTGAACCACGTCCGCGAGTAGCTATGACCTTAGAGGGGAGTTCTGAGGAATTAGAAATAGCAGGAAGGTACTTTGAAGAACAGGGGGAGATCGAGAGAGCAAAGATGGCATATGAAAAGGCATTAGCAAGAGACTCAGGCTATGTTCCGGCCTTAAAGGGGCTAGGGATATTAAACTACAAGATTGGTAAGCTAGACAGAGCTGAGGTCTATCTAAGAAAGGCACTTAGTAGGAAGAAGGATTATGAGGCCATATACCATTTAGCTCTCATAATGAAGAGAAGAGGCAGCTTGAAGTTAGCGGAAAAGTACTTTGGAGAACTCACTAGAAGTAAGGAATACGCATATCTGGGCTATTACTATTTAGGAGTTTGTTCATTGATAAGGAGGAAGTACGAAGAGGGCATAAGGTTCTTTAAAGAGGCATTAAGAAGGGAACCAAATGATGTGAAGAGCCTTATATTAATGGCATACGCATTAGAGAAGTTAGGAAGGAAAAATAGAGCAAAGAAAGTTCTCGTTAAGGCTCTCTCAATAGATCCTCTATATCCATTGGCATTATACGAACTTTATTATTTACTAAAAGGAACACCCGAAGAGAAAGAGTTAATTAAGAAGATAGGAGACCTAATAAGGCCTCCTGATAGAGTACTCATAAAAGGACGACCTCAATACGAGCACTTAATTGAAGTAGCTATGGACTACATGGATATAGGAGATTTAACAAGGACTATTGATGTGCTAGATAACCTAATTAAAGATATAGAAAGCGCTTATGAGGAGAAGTACGTAAATCCTATGTTATACTACTACAAAGGATATGTATACGAGAGAGTGGGAGATAGAGAAAGAGCAATAGAGTGCTATACGAAGGGGAACAACCTAGGACCAGATTACGTCTTTCCTTCGAGGATTATTGATGAGGAAGTATTAAAAGCGGTAGCCTTAAAGACTAGCAATTGGAAGCCATACTATTACTTAGGAAACTTACTCTTTGCTAAGAGTAGATATGAGGAGGCTATTCAAAAATGGAGAGAAGCCATTAAGCTAGGAGGGGAGTACTCTGTACTCTATAGGAATCTCGGATTTGCGTATTGGAGAATAAAGTATGACCTCAATAAAGCAATAAGTTATTATGAGCGAGCAATAAAGTTAGATCCCTATAATGTAAGGGCCTATGTAGAGTTAAGTATGATATACGAAATAAAGGGAGATGTAAGGGAGAGACTAAAACTACTGGAAAGAGCTCCAGAGGACATCAAGAAGAGGGATTATATACTCGAAAGGCTGGCAACGGCTTATTTAGATGCTGAAATGTATGAAAAGGCATTAAACGTACTCCTAAGCGGTAAATTCAGGCCTTGGGAGGGATTCTATGCGATAAGGAACGTATATGAAGATGTAATAATAGCATATGCATCACAACTAATAGGAGAAGGAAGAGCTTATGATGCACTTAAGATCCTTTCCAAATATTTTGATTATCCAGAGAACTTAGGGATAGGTAGGCCTTCAAAACCTTCATTCACTCGCGCCTATTATTACATGGCTCTTGCATATGAAGCTTTAGGTGACTATGACAGTGCTAGCGAGTTCTTAAGGAGAGGAGTAAAAGATAACCCAAGCGCGTTCTCAGAGGATTATTACTACAAGGCGCTTTGTTTGAGAAAAATAGGAAATGAAGAAGCTGCGCTTAATGCATTTAGGAGAATGCTAGATATAGCTATGGATAGAATTAGTAGGAAGGTAGGTGATGACTTAAGGAACTACTATATGCTAGGGCTAGCCTTGCTTGGAATGAATATGAAGAGCGAAGCGAAGAGAGCATTTAGAAAAACAATATTTAGTAGGATTCCTAAAGAGCCTAGATCCAGATTAGGGGAAATTCTCTACTCATTAGTAGTATTGAGAAGAGCAAGGTGGAGATATCATGAAAAGCTTCTTTGTACGAAACAACATGACCCCCTAATAGATCTTTAACCTTAAAACATTTAGAGCTATAAAGATTATTCGAGGGTGAGAGTTTGAAGATAGGAGTAAATATGTGGACTATTTTTGGATGGGCTTATCAGGGCGTACCAAAGATAGAGGAGATATTTAAGATAGCTAAAGATATAGGATATGATGGCGTCGAATTCGTCTATGATGATGATAAGCTTGATCCAGCGAGGATATCCCAGGAAAAGAGGAGGGAATATCTTGAAACAGCCGAGTCGCTCGAAATAGAGATACCTAGCGTCGCGACAGGAGTCTTCTGGAAATACAATTTAGCTTCTCCAGATGAGAAGCTAAGGAGACGAGGACTTAGATATCTTCGCGAAGGAATAAGATTAGCACATGATCTAGATGCTAGAGTTCTACTAGTTGTTCCAGGCGTAGCTATACCGGATGTCCCATACGAGAAGAGCTATGAACTTGCTAAAGAGAGCCTAATCAAAGTCGCTGGTTACGCTGAAGAACATGACGTTATAATAGGGGTTGAGAACGTATGGAATAAACTGTTCTATAGCCCTCTTGAATTCAGGAGATTTCTAGACGAAATAAACCATGAGTACGTTAAGGCATATTTGGATATAGCAAATACAGTCAATTTCAGCCATCCAGAGCATTGGATATGGCTTTTAAGCGATAAGATAGCCTCAGTACACGCTAAGGATTTTGATGTAAAGGTCGGGAATATAACAGGATTTCGACACGTCGGTATGGGTAGTATCGACTGGAAGAAGATGGTAAAACTCCTAAGGGACGTAGGATATGATGGCTATCTAGTAGTCGAAGCGCCTCCCGAATTCTACCCTGATCTAAAGGAACCTAAGTATCCAGATGATGGAATAAGGGCAGCTAAAGACAATTATAAAGCCTTGAGAAAAGTAATTAGCGAATAAAAATCATAACTTCGTTCTAGTGTAACAGCCCTCTAGCCTTAAGGATATCTTCACAATTCTTTATTACTTCTTCTTTACTCCTGCTCGCATCGACCTCAACCAGTATTCCCTTTTTACGATAATAATCGACTATAGGAGCGGATTGTCTTTCATATATCTTAAGGCGTTCCTCTATTACCTCTGGTTTATCATCTTCTCTTTGGTAAAGCGGTCCTCCACAAACATCACAGATACCTGGCTTCTTAGGAGGATTAAACTTTACGTGATATATAGCACCACATCGCTTACATATCCGCCTTCCGCTAAGCCTCTCAATTATTACTGACTTAGGGGCTACGAAATTGAACGCTAAGTCTATTTTGGTTATCTTATCGAGGGCTATAGCTTGGTTTAGAGTCCTTGGAAAACCATCCAGTATGAAGCCCCTCTCACAATCGGGCTGTGATAACCTCTTCTTTACTACCTCTATAACTATCTCGTCTGGAACGAGCTCACCTCTCTCTACATAACTCTTTACCTTCTTGCCTAATTCAGTTCCCTTACGGATCTCCTCTCGAAATATATCCCCAGTTGATATATGCGGTATGTTATACCTTTTTGAAAGCGCCTCTGCATATGTTCCCTTACCAACGCCAGGCGGACCGAGGAATACTAAATTCAATGTCATGTTACCTACCTTGCATCATTTTAACTTACAAAACCTAAAAGGATTACGATAAGATATTTTAATTTGATAATATGTGAATCGCCCCGCTCTTTTGTCTTAATTAAGGCTTAACTAAGGAACTCCATTAATTACTAATGGGGATGTCCATGACATCCGTACTCATTTTAAGTAATGAGGACGTTAAGAAGGTCATCGACATGAAGGAGGTAATTGACGTTGTAGAAGAAGCATTTAAAGAGAAAGCATTAGGATATGTTGAGATGCCACCTAAGATCTACTTAATGTTTGAAACGTATAATGGAGACTTGAGGGTCATGCCAGCATATTTAAGGCGAAAAGATATTGCGGGCGTAAAGATAGTTAACGTTCATCCGGATAACCCTAAGAAGTATAATCTTCCTACAGTTATGGCTATAATAGAACTAGTAGACCCTAAAACGGGAGCTCCTTTAGCGTTAATGGATGGAACACTAATAAC
>JAGGUS010000218.1 GCA_021158375.1 Thermoprotei archaeon | reverse complement strand
TGAAAACTAGAAGCATCGGCTTTAATGAAGTGATGCTACCGCTTGCCGAAGACAATTGGCTTAAAGACCTTGCATCAAAAAGCATACTAAGAGTAAGAGACTTTGTAAGTCTCTCTGTTATATGCGTTGCCGGGGTTGATATGATCCCAATGCCCAATATTAAGCAGAGGAAGTTAGAGGCAATAATTTCTGACATATTAACCTTATCTATAATCAAGGAAAAAGTAGTTGGAGTAAGGCTAATTAAGACAAAACTTAACCCTGGCGATATCTTATCACTTCCCCTCTTCGGTGATATTCCCGTACCGCACCTGTAAATATCCCTCTTTATCTATGCAAATTTTACTGCATCTATGGAATTTTGGGGCATTCTTATATGCATACTTATTTTCTCCGAATCTTCGCTTATGTGCTCTATTTTAGCCTTGCCTAATACCGTATCCTTCGGCACCTTTGAGAATTCTATTCGAGCCTTCCCCTTATCTAGGACTAAGTCGAAAGTTACTCCGTAGTCATTCATATTCATTAGTGTTACTGTTCCATCGGTATACGGGAATACTGATACATCGAATAACGCATCCCTATATCTTACTAGACCAACACCTAGGTATTCTAGAACTATATCTCTAACAACTTGCCGGATTATTTCGGGATACATCATTTTAAGGTAAGGCATGTACTTTGTCACGCATAATACATATACCTTGGTTCCCTTATATTCGCTTATATATATTACAGGGTAACTCTCTTTGCCGTCACTAGCGTAAGCTAGAACTCTCCCTCTCTCTAAATTAAGGATTGGCCCTATTACCATTCCTGAAGGTCTTCTATGTTCAAGCATTATTACATTCCCCTTATACACGAATGCATGTACATCCTTAGCCTCATATCTGAGCGGCATTACTTTTGATAACCCAAGAAGCTCCAATCCGCTTTCACCAAGCGCTCCTTTAGCTATGAGCTCCGCAGCCATCGATGACACTACTAAGTTGCACCCTCTTTCTATAAGCTCGAATATATCGATATAGCCGATATCCTCCTCAGTTATCAGAACATAATCTCCCTCCTTTATATGCTCTAAAGGTATAACCTTTAATGGAACTCCAATCATGCCTAGAGCATCCTCAAGGTATCTCTCAAAAATTGCCCCCTGTGAGGGCTGTATTGCAGGTCTTATTAATCCTACACTTTCTCCTTTTATACTTCCGCACAACTTCTTCATTAATGGTATTTCGTGACCCATTCTTTCAAAATGCTCTCTTTTTTCCTCTTCTAATAACGCTCTTGCATTAAATAGTGTTATCTCATCCACTAGCCCTAACGCGCTATGCCATCCCTGTTCTAAGTAAGTGTTGATACCTATAGGTATTCGCAATTCATAACCGTTATAAGTATCAAACCATGCTCCCTTTAGTTTATTGCCTACAAATGCCCTTACATACTCGATTATGTAAAACGAGCCATAACGTTGCGTCCCTTCTCGCGATTCAGTACCGACATAAAAACCATCAAATACGTTCTTTAATGCATTAAAGAATAACCCTCTGAAGTGAAAATTCTCCCTCCATTCCGCTACTTTCAGAATGACCTTTACGTCCCTGTTCACTTCTTTAGCTGGCCCTACTACGTATCTTTTAGATACATCCGTTAGTAGCTTTGTAGAATAATCTGCCCAACAACTCATAATCTGTGGATCCTTACGTAATAGGGCTTCTCTAAAGCTTCTAACATTAAGGTTAAAGCCATATTGCTCATTGAACCTACTTATGCACTCATTACAATAACACCAATTAGCCCAGAAGTCATCAATCAATATCTCATCAAATACTGACGCAGCCTGTCTCATAACCTTCGCTAGCAAATTTAGATTCTTATTGTCTGTAAGGCATATAACCTTAAACCCATAATCTGCATATCTACCCCAGTCTTCACCCCATGTGCCAATGCACGTCCCACCAGAAACCTCATACTCATTTTCTAGTAGCTTTCTTGCCTTCCTTAATTCCTCCGTTGTAACTTGAAGTCCCGATCTATAATTCTCTATGTAGACTTTTTCAATATTCAATTCATTAAATATATTTTTGAGCTTGTTTAAATAATCCTTCTCCTTAACTATCCTCCTGACTGTATGTGCTGTCATGAATGTGGCTATTCTCGGCTTCATCTTAATTCCACCTAGCACCCTATATGTAAGAATAAAAATTAAATATTCTCATACTGTTTTACCTTATAGAGGTGCTCAGTTTGAAGTTCACGTGTACTTTGATAAAATCTCTGGTTTTAGTAGCAATTATAATACTCCCGTTACTGACAATTATGCAAATGTCTCAAGCACAAGCTCCTCCAGGTCCTACATTACCCCCAGATATTGCGACGGCTGTTACTGATGCCTACAGGATGTTCGATGATAACCTAGATAACATCTTAAAGCATATACAGTACTTTTCAAGCCTAGGAAGTAGATTTACAGGCTATCCTGGTTTCTATAAAGCTGCCGAATACATAAAGGGTATATGGGAGAGTTATGGGCTCGATGTTTGGACTGAAGAATTTGAAGTAACAGTGCCTATGAGCGAGGGCGCTCAATTAGTAATCGAGCTACCTAATGGTACCCGCATAACGATGCACGCTTATCCCCTCATTCCAAATTACGTGAATCCATGTCCATATCAAAGTCCTCCTGAAGGAGACAGATTAGTATGGGGTGGTAGTGGTTATTTCGAGAACTTCAATGGTAAACCGATAAACGGCAGTTTTGTAGCCATAGACTTCAACTGTAGGTGGTACTGGGAGAACGCGCTTATACTCGGCGCAAAGGGCGTTATATTTACGACGCCCTCAATAACGACACGTATAGAAGCCGAATGGAAGGCCCTTGCCATACCATATAACTTCCCAAGGTTGTATTTAAAGAGAGGCGATAGTATAACTTTAAGGAAACTCCTGTACAGGTATAAGGTACTCCATATATGGGTAAAGACATACATGAAGTGGGTGCGTGTTAAGGCCTACAACATCATTGCTAGATACAGACCTCCAAACGTCCAAGAGCCCGAAATCGCAGTCATTAGTGCATATTATGATTCGTTCTCCGTAGTCCCTGAACTAGCACCCGGTGCTAGTGATGCAATCGGCATATCTATGTTACTAGAATTACCGAAGTTATTCATGAAACATCCACCGAAGAGGGAGATATGGTTCGTCGCGTTCGCAGGTCATTATCAAGGTCTAAAGGGAGGCCGTGAATTTATAGATAATCACTTTAATGATATAGCTACTCTAGGGAAGCGTAGTGGTAAGCTAGCACTATTTCTAAGCCTAGATCTAGTCTCAGATTCACAAGATCTAGCTGTATACTCTATTGGCAACTTCTACAATTACTTCTATCCCGAAAGCATAAGGGTGAAATTCGCATCCTTAATATCTAATATATTCTACACGTTCATTCCAGCATTAAGCACATTGCTTGGACGAGATATACATATATTCGATGAAGTAGCACAAAGCTATCCACCATGGTATGCTACCTCACCACCTTATGAACCATTCATTAAGTTCTCTGAAGCTGAGGTATTCCTCGAGGCCGCCTATGGCGGCGGTCTAACAATAATCACTACGAACTGTCTCAGGATATACCGTGAGACTCCATTCGATACTTACAATAACTTGAATGTAGAAAACGTAAAGCTCCAAGGTGAAGTCATAT
>JAGGUS010000302.1 GCA_021158375.1 Thermoprotei archaeon | reverse complement strand
TTATGCTCATTGCAGCAAGAACTTGCTCCTTTGCTAATATTCCAAATATTAGGGAGGTTATAGCTCTCCAATCAAGTCCCATAGCTCTTGCAATAGGCTCTAATAACCTTCCAAGGAGCGCTCCATAGCTCGTTTCAAAATTCCCTGTTGGAAAAGTATAGAGGAACCATATGAATATACTCCCAAGCAATATTATAGTGCCAGCTCTTTCAAGAAAGTCCCTAACTCTAGTCCAGGTGAGAAGAAGAACATTCCTTGGAGAGGGTATCCTATATTCAGGGAGCTCAATTATCAATTCACGACCGCGCTCACCACGTAATAACTTATTTAAAAGGAAGCCTATTACAGCAACTAAACTTAGACTTAATAGTATTAAGAACATCATCACTACTACAGCAATAGGACCTGGGAAGAAAAGGCTTATTATAAATGCCATAACTCCTAATCGTGCCGAACAGGGTATTAAAGGATTTATCAGTATGGCAATTAGTCTATCCCTTTCACTCTCTAATGTACGAGTAGCCATAATCCCAGGAACGTTACAACCGAAGGCCATTATCACGCTCAGGAAGGCCTTCCCATGTAAACCCAACGTATGCATAAATCGATCCATTATCACAGCACCTCTAGCAAGGTAGCCACTGTCCTCCATTATGGAATATACTAAGAAGAAGACGAAGATTAAGGGTATAAAAGATAAAACCGTAGAGAGAGAAGCAAGTATGCCATTTATCAAGAAGTTATGTAATAAGGGATGGATACGGTTAGTGAGATAGCTATCTAGAAGCTCTGTTATGTAGTCCATTCCAGATGACACATAATCAGAGAAGAAACCACCGATAGTAAAGACAAATGCGAATGCTACTGCGAAAATACCGAGTAATATGATGGGGCCTAGCACCCTATGTAGTATGTATTTATCTAAAGTATCGCTGATGCTTTCGGCTTTAACTCCGCTTACTGTGAGCTTTATTATGTTATTAATCACTATCCGCCTCTTAGCGGCAATTAACATGCATATGGGTTCACTTTGCTGTGTTTTTTGCCCTAAAGGACAGCCAGGACAGAGAGACTTATACTTAGCGCGCTCTCTTCGAATATAGGCGGATATGGAAGGAGCTATAAGTTTTAGTAGATCACTTCCATTAGGAAGGTTTTTTAGAATGTCAAGTATTTCCTGATCTCCTTCAAGTAACTTTATTGCGACCCATCGAGGGGTATACCCATGTAGGTCGCATCCCTTTAAAGAAGATGATATTTTATTTATTAGTGCCTCTATCTCAGGGCCATAACTTATTTGTAAGGGCTTGGTCTTAATACGTCCTTCAGCTAAAGCAATTACTACATCGAGCAATTTATCAAGACCTGTTTTCCTATAAGCACTTATTTTAACTACAGGTATGCCTAGGATTTTCGACAATTTAGTGGAGTTTATTTTAATCCCCTTATTTTCAGCAACATCTATCATATTCAGAGCTAAGACTACTTTATCAGTTAACTCCAAGAGTTGAAGAGTTAAATACAAGTCCTTCTCTAATGTTGTAGCATTCGCCACATGTATTACTACATCAGGTCTTTCATCTACTATGAATCGCCTAGCAAGTACTTCCTCTAAGGAAAAAGCAGTTAGGCTATAAGTTCCAGGAAGATCTACTAACTTTAACTTATATCCCCTATACTCTACTATGCCCTCCTTTCTCTCAACTGTCTTTCCAGGCCAATTAGCAGTATATTGATGAAGGCCTGTAAGCGCATTAAAAAGCGTAGATTTGCCTACGTTTGGGTTCCCAGCAAGTGCTACTAGGATTTTCTTCACTCAGGATCACCTACGCCTTAAAGGTCTGACATATATACGGCTTGCTACACCCCTCCCAATGGCAATCCTAATGCCTGCCACGGAAACGACTACGGGTCCCCAGCTTTTATTTTCCATTCGCACTATAGCTCCAGGATATATGCCCAGTTCAGCCAAACGCCTTAAGATTCCCCAACCACCATGTATATACACCACTTGGCCTTCTTCACCGGGATTAAGCATTATCAAAGATATCGGCGTTGAATCATTAGCATACATTTTCATTCCACCTCGCACACTATGATAGAACTACCCGTATTATTATCCAATATAATATGTTTGTCATCTACTACAATGGTAATGCCATTAGGCAGTATCTCATGAACTTTAAAGACCATACCGGGCGTTAATCCTTTAGAGTTAACTTCCTTAGCAACCTCTTTATTGCTAAGAATTATTTTTGCTATTCTATAGGATTTACCTTCCTTAGCTTCCGTTAAAGGGACCTCTTCGTATGACTCCTTAGGAGGTATCGGCCTCCCATGAGGACATGTACTCTTACCTTCGAGCTTTCTTTCTATATAATCCTCTATTCCTGCTATATCATGCTCTAGCTTATGTGCTATTTCATGAACTTTATCAATATCAACTTCAAGTATATCTGTTAGTAGGCGCTCAGCAAGCCTATGTCTACGAAGAATCTTTAATGCCAAAATCCTACCCTCTTTAGTAAGCCGTATCCCCCGATATGGTATACGTTTGACATAACCGCATTTTTCCAATCTAGCGATAGTGTTGGTAACCGTACCTGGAGACACGTTAAGTGATCTAGCTATATCAGTAATTCTGGCTATACCGTACTTTTCCTCAAGCCGGGCAATAGTGACTAAATAATCCTCGGTTATTCTAGTAGGCTTCAGCTCTTTTCGATGCATTTTCTCAAATATTACGATTAATCGTAATATTTAAGCCTTTTCTAAAAATGAGAAGAGCTAACAAAGCTTATAAACAGTCCATAAGGAAAGGAAATGGGGACGTAATTGAGCGAGATCTTGCCTCGATATCCATTTTCTAGGGAGGGTTTATATCTAAGAGTAGTAGAGACAATATTAGCAACAGCGATCGCCCTTTACTTATTGTACACTACAACTATTATAAACTTCGTGTTGAGCTTTACAATATCATTTCCATTAGCCTATGCTATCTTGACATCAAGAGATCTATTAAGACAAGGAGAATATTGATCAAACTTAACAATAAGGATAAGTGCGTATTAAAAAGAAGGAAGAAGACAAGTTATGATGGGTCAATGCCTACCATTTTTAATAATTCTCTAACTCTCTTCATAGCCTCCTTTTTGCTAACGGGTTCATGTAACATTATAGCCTCTGCTATCTAGTCACCAACTTTTATTACAGGGTTCAAAGCATTCATAGCTCCCTGGAATACCATCGATATCCTTTTCCACCGTATTTCCTTCCTAAAGCGCTCAATATTCATTCTCAGTATATCCTCGCCATCTAATAGTACTTTGCCGCTAAGACTTTTGCATTAGTAGGTAACAATCTTAAGAGGGTCATAGCTAAACTACTTTTCCCACAGCCAGACTCGCCAACTATACCTATCGTCTCGCCTCTATCTAAGGAGAAGGAGACGTTGTCCAC
>JAGGUS010000041.1 GCA_021158375.1 Thermoprotei archaeon | reverse complement strand
CTATATTATCATCCCATAATGTCAGCACTATAGTTCCGCTATCGTCTCCAACAAGTAGTTCGGCCACTCTATGTTTTGAGAAGTCTCTTCTTAAGAAGACCTCTCTTTCAGCTACCTTTTTTAATACTTTAAATCTCACGCTGACCTTCCTATCTCCTGGTTTTAAATCAGCTATTTTTTGCAATTTCTGGCCTCCTCCTTATCTTTGGATTTCCTTTATATAAATGTTTCTGGAATCCTCATCTCGCCAACTATTTTTACTTGCATGACATACTTTTTACGTATAAACAATTACAAATTTATTAACCAATAGTCTTTTTACTCACCCAAGCATAGTGGTAAATGTAATGCCATACGATCCCATAGAATTAGCTAAGAAAACTGAACGTATGGTGGTAAATGGAAATCGTAGAAAGTACTTTCGATTCCGTGGAGGACGATGGTATGGTGGAATAGCAACAGCTGATTGTGTAGGCTGTAATTTAAGATGTGTCTTCTGTTGGAGTTGGTATACGCGTGATAGGGCGACATCTGTAGGAAAATTCTACAGCCCTAGGGATGTATTTCATAGACTTATCAGGATTGTACAACGTAGAGGATATAGGCAAGTAAGGATCAGCGGGGGTGAACCCACCATTGGTAAAGAGCACTTAATTGAACTCTTAGAGCTCTTCAGCGATACATCTTTAATCTTCATTTTGGAAACTAATGGCATCCTTATAGGGTGGGATAAAAGTTATGCCCGAGATCTTGCTAAATTCACAAATATACACGTGAGAGTTTCAATAAAAGGTACAAATCCTGAGGAATTTTCAAGACTTACAGGAGCTAATCCTGAGGCATTCTATTTACAACTTAAAGCACTTGAACATCTATTAAATGAAGGTGTTTCAGTACATCCAGCCATAATGTTAAGTTTCAGCAAAAAAGAGGACTATAACAATCTACTTAAGGAGTTAGAAGAAATCGATAGATCTCTAGTTAATGAAGTAGAGGAGGAATATGTCTTCCTTTATCCTCATGTAGTTAAGAAGTTAAGGAAGGCCAAGATCTGGCCTAGAATTGCATATACACCAGATAACATACCACCTGAATTAATATGAGAATCTTTGGTGATTAAATGGAGCTCATAAATGAAATAGTTAAGGAATTAAATGCACCTTACGAAATAAATGTAGGATTACATCGAATTGGCGAGGATGTGATCTTTGATCTAGTAATTCCCTCATCTAGAAGGCCTCTAGTAGTAGTTAAGGTGATTACAGAAGAAAAAATAGATACTGCTCCTGCAATATTTTATGGTATTTCAAGCGCGAGCGCTTTAGCTATTACAGTAGATGATGTATTCGAGAAGATGAAGGAAAGAGATATGGATGTCGTCTGCATATGCATTACTGAGCCAAAATTAATAGGCGAATTAAGCGATAAGATGATATTCTTCGATGAGGTTCTACATGATGATCCAGACGAAGTAGCTAGGTTCTTAAATGAAGTGATACACAATCCGTATTATCCCATATTCTCCGTTGTAAGATATCGTTCAAGTACAATTCTGGCCTTAAGACCCCTTGGAAGATATCTCAGCGATAAGCGAATTATTCAAGAACCCAAGGCAAGAGGATTCATAGGCATAGATCCTCTAAGCGATGAGGTCTACGTGAGAAATATAGATTCCATATTAATGATGATAGCTAAAGGAGTCTACTTAACTCATAATAAAGTGAAGCTAAGTGAATTAAGGGAGTTATTAAGTAGCGAAACACCAGTCGAAAGGCCATCGTGGATTACATCTCTTAAAGAAGATAAAGTATCCCTTAAGCTCCTCATAGAACATATAATGTCTATGGAGACTATCATTCCTAAAGAATATGAGGGTATAAGAGATGCACTTATCAGAATATTTAACATTAAGAAATAAGCTGAAACAGTCAGCATCAAAGGTAATATTACGCCTGATACATGCATTCATCTGGAGAATAAAAATAGTTCGTGTAGACAGCACCACATTATTTGTTCCTCCTAATATTTTCTCACCTAAGTTTACCATATCTAGTAAGCTCTTAGCTGATGTATTAATGCATGAGTTAAAAGAGGATGATATAGTCCTAGACATGGGAACAGGTAGCGGAGTACTTGCTATAATTGCCGCTAGGAGGTCTGCAAGAGTGTATGCAACAGATATAAGTCTAGAAGCATTAGCCACCGCAATCCTTAATGCAAAAATCAATAATGTTCTGGATAAAATTACGTTCCTAAAGGGTTCTCTTTTCAAACCCTTAGGAAATCTTCGGTTCTCACTAATTCTCTTTAATCCGCCGTACCTGTATGGTACGCCAAGGAGTACATATGAGAGAGCAATAGTTGGAGATCCCTACATAATCTTCGCTTTCTTAAAAGAGGCAAGAGACTATTTATTACCTAACGGCAGAATTTTGATGACGTACTCAACTATATCCTCTATAAAACTTCTCTCGCATATGCTCAAATTACTACATTATAAGTGCGATATTGTTAGTCATAAACGTCTACCATTTGAGACTATATTCGTACTAAGGCTGACCTTAGGTGAAGATGAAGGTAAACTATATTTTTGTAATAGTGTAAGATATTAATGGTGATCTTTATGAGCAAGGGTGAGAAACCATTAATTATAGTAGCTGGCATGCTTGGTGCTGGATGTACTCATGTAGCTACGATCATATCTGAGAAGCTCGGAATAGATTACGTCAATACGGAGCGGATATTAAGGGAAATAGTAGTTGATAGACGCATATCTTATGCTGAACTAAGCAAAATGGCATCATCTGGAGAAATAGAGCTAGAGAAGATAATGAGAAATATCCTTCTAGATTACGTTAACG
>JAGGUS010000162.1 GCA_021158375.1 Thermoprotei archaeon | reverse complement strand
TCGAGAGAACCATATCGAAGTTTCTAATACCTGAAGCTCTATCCTCACCTAACATCATTTTTACTAGAATTTCTGGTGTTGCTTCGGATGCAGGGAGCGTCCCTATCTTCCTACCTTTCCTCAAAACGGTGATCCTATCACTTATCTCTAGAACTTCCTTAAGCTTATGAGATATAAATATGATTGAAGTTCCTTCATTGACAAGGACTTTAATTGCATTAAAGAGCTCTTCTCGCTCTAAGGGACTTAATGACGTAGTTGGTTCATCAAGAATGAGAATCTTGGCACCACTTATTAAGACTCGCAATATGGCCACTCTTTGTTTTTCACCAGCCGTCAATTGCCATACCTTTGCTCTAGGATCTACTTTAAGATGGTATTTCTCCGAGTACTCCCTTATGAGATCTTCTATTTCATTTAATGGTCTTAAAAGAGAGACCCCTTTAAGGCCAAGAGCTATGTTCTCAGCTACTGTTAGGCTATCTACTAATCGTGGATGTTGATGTACCATGCCTATACCTAATCTTATAGCATCCCTTGGCGATTTAAAGCGAACTTTTCGCCCATATACGTATATCTCGCCCTCATCTGGTTTATGAATACCATATAAGATGCTAACTAATGTTGTTTTTCCAGCGCCATTTTCACCAAGAAGAGCGTGAACTTCACCATATTTAAGATCGAAATCAATTTTATAGTTAGCAATAACTCCCGGAAACCGTTTAGTTATACCTTTCATTAATACAATAGTATCCCCTTTTTTAAAGGAATTGGGTTGTAAAAAACCAAAGAATGGATGAGTTTTATGTAACACTTAACCTCAACCTCCGCCTTCAGATATCTCGCCTACTACGTTGTCTACAAACCAATCCATATTCCAAAGGGCGTCGTGCCCCAGCCGGTTTCTAGGTGGTACCCTTAGATTGCCCTGCTGATCGTATATCGGCCCTGTGAATGGATCGAATGTAGGATTATCCTGCTTCATTTGCTCGAGCCTTATGAATACTAAATCGTATACTGAGGGGTTCTTGACTATAGTTCCATTTGGCAACACTACAGTTTCGTTAACTTTTATTTTCTTTAGTATTGGAACGAACTTCGGGTTTATTGGAACTCCATAGTCACAGCCTAGTTCAACAGTTCCTTCCCTGAGCAACCACCAGTAGTCAACATGTTCAAGGTTTGTTGTATTGTAGATACCCTGTCTTATCTTAAGTAATATGTCCTCGTATATTGCTTCCCAATGTACGAGCTGGCCACTCACACATACATCCTTACCATATGTCAACATTGGACTGTAGTGACTAAATACGTAGACAGGTTTCCCTTTCTCATAATATTCTTGACAGGTTTGCACTACAGCCGGCGAATCCTCCGTAAATGCCAAGACATCACAGTTATACTTGCTTATAAGGGTCTCCGCTAGCTCCCTTGCCTTACTTGGAGCATACCACTCATGAACCCATAACACATAAACCTTGGCTTTTGGATTTACTTCCTTAACTCCTAATGCGAAGGCGTTTATGTGTCTTATAACTTCAGGTATTGGATTAGCACCAACATAGCCTACGTGGCCAGTTTTAGTTAGTGCACCTGCCATAAGTCCGTTGAGATAGTATATCTGATAGAGGTCAGCGAAATAGGTTCCTAGGTTCTTATATCGCCTGTAACCGGAACAGTGGAAGAATATGATATTGGGATATTTCTTGGCAGCTTCATACGTTGGATCCATGAAGTCGAAGCTTGTAGCAAATATGACAGTATAGCCCTCGGAGACGAGTTTATCTATCACTTGAGGACATTCAGTTGCATCAACATCCTCAACATATGTGGTCTCAAGCCAATCCTTAAATTTTTCTGTTACTATTCTCCTAGCCATTTCGTGAGCATATGACCATCCATAATCCCCTATAGGGCCTACATAAATAAAGGCCGCTTTTATTTTCTTTTGCTTTTGTTGCTGTGTTTGCTGTAATTGTTGCTGCAATTGTTGAACTTGTAGTTCAAGTGCAGATGCCCTAGCCTCTAGCTGGCTTACTAGAGTCTTTGTCCTACTTTGGCCATAAAATAGTCCTCCAACGAAACCGGATGCAGCGCAAATTATTGCAAGAATTATTGCAAATATCACGTTTTTAGTAAGTGGCACTACGATCACCTAGGTTATAGGTATGTGTAGCATTTTAAATGGTTAATGTTTAATATATAAAACTTTTCCCTATTATTTTAACATCATGATGTTAAAAACTATGTCTTCTGCTTGTCTAATAAATTGTTACTTAGGCCTCCATTTAAATCCCTCGTCTAGCATTATTAAATAGTTAACGACCGGTACGTAATTAGTTACAGTATTTCCAGAGCCTAAGGCATATCCTCCCTCAGGCATACACTTGTCCAGTATGAAACGTACGTATTTTCTAAGTGAGCTCTCATCATATCTAGCTAGTTTATCTACGTCGACTCCTCCTAATGTTCCTACTTTGTCTCCGTAAAGTTCCTTAAACTTCCATACGGGCAATATTACATCCTGAAATGAGTGAAAAGCATCAATCCTTACATAGTCTATGAAGTCATTCATAACCGCATATACATTCCCACATGAGTGAAACCAGAATTCTCGTTTATGGTTATGTGCTAGCTCTGAGTACTTTCTGTACCACGGAAATACTAGCTCCTTTAATATCTCCGGCTTCATATCCAATCCTGTCCTATAACCTAAGTCATCAGCGTGAAATATGACACCTACACAATCAAATCTTACAGCCTTCTCATAGAAACTGTACACTATGCTTCCCCATTTATCAAAGACAGCTTTTACTAAATCAGGTTGTGTATAAATAAGTTTAAATAGACCTACTCTTCCAAGGAGGTTTTCGCCTACATATTCATAAAGAGATAGCGTAACGGAGACCTTCATGCCCTCAGGAAGAATTTCAGAAACAAAACGAAAATATTCATCGACATTAGCCTTTTCGACCATATGCCATGGATAATTTTCAAAATCATCCCATGACGAAATTATTCCAATTCCTTCTTCTACCCATATCCGCTTCCCTCTTGATAGTAATGCAGTATCATCAGTGACACGGTACTTCCTAGGAAGAGCAGGTAGGGGAAAGCCTAAAGGAACTACATCGTAACCCATCCTATAGTAGAAGTTTATGTGCATTATTAAGTACCTTTTCCAAGGCTCTAGCTTACTTTCATCCTCCGTAACAGTAGGTAAGCGTCTAGTTTCCTTATCCATAATATTATCAACTATGTACTTCATTACTTCATAGTCTACACCGAGTTCTACAAGATGAACCTTATCTGGCATTTCCTCCCTCTTCAATATTTTTATAAAGTGAGCGAAATTAGGTTCAGGATTCCTTAATGGTATAGTTTTCAAGGAGTACACCTCTTATCTCTTTAAGAAAGAGAGAGTAGATATTAGTTTCTCTCTAGAATTTATGATAAAGGTGATATAGCCTTAGTAAACTACAAAATGACGTAATTCGTAAATTTACGCTTGAAGCAATACCTAAAGGAGATATATTATGTGTCCTAAAGAAGTGAGATATGAGTTACTACATCCAGATGAACTCGATAGAATAGTAAGGAAGCGCCCTATAGCGTATATACCATTAGGAAGCTTAGAGTGGCACGGAAGACATTTACCTCTAGGAAACGATGCTATAAAGGCATATGAGATATGTCTTCGAGCAGCTAAGATAACGGGTGGTGTGGTGTTCCCCCCGATATATTGGGGGGCTGAGTGTTTAAAATTAAGGGCAATAGGAATAAGGGATGGAACAGTAGATATAGATTATTTCGTCTTCAAGGCTTTCCTATTAGACATCGTAAGGAGAGTAATGAAGCAGGGATTTCGCGTCATAGTACTCCTTACAGGACATTACTCAAGAGAACAAGTATCCGCGATAAAGGAGGTAGCGGAGATGTGTGAGAGAATAACTGAAAGCGTAAAGCCGAAAGGCACACCTTCAGTAAGGATAATAGCCCTACCTGAGTATGAATTAGCTCTAGATTTAGGATATCATGGTGACCATGCTGCTAAATGGGAGACTTCTATACTGATGTACTTAAGACCAGAATTAGTTGATATGGAAAAGCTTACTGACTTATTGGGGGTAGATGGTGAAGATCCAAGAAAGGCATCTAAAGAGTTAGGAGAGAAAGTCGTAACTTTAATAACCAATAGACTATGCAAGTTAGTTAGAAACGCCTTGAGGGAGCTTAAATTGTCATAACCCCTTATATAATTAATCGTATCAAATAGTCACTAGGTGATGACGTAATGAGGAAGCTACGCGTAGGTGCACAGTTAATTATATGGGGGGAAAGGGCGCTTAAAGAACTCCCGCGGGTCTTAGATGAAGTAGCATCTATAGGCTATGAAGGCGTAGAGGCAGGTATGAGAATACTCAGTCATTATCCTAATTATAAGGAGCTCTTTGAATCACGAGGATTAGTTCTTTCAGGCCTACATCAAGGAATACAAAATGAAAAGAAAGTTAAGGATGCTTTGGAAATGCTCAAAGTTATGGACGCTCATTATCTTATAATCAGCGGAGGGAGGGTAAAATCTAAAAGCGGATATTTAGAAATAGCACGTACTCTAGAGGAGATAGGCAAGCTTGCCAAGGAGTATGATGTAAAGGTGTGTTATCACAATCATTATTGGGAGATAGAAAATGATGGATTAGGGATAAAAACTATCATCGAAAACACAGATCCTGAGTTGGTATATTTATGTATGGATACTTATTGGGTTAAGTATGGAGGTATGGATCCTGTATCGTTCATGGAAGAGAACTTAGATAGGATAGTATATTTACACTTGAAAGATGGTACGGAGGAAGATTTTAAGAGGAGGAGCTTTTGTGAGTTAGGATACGGAATTATAGACTTTAAATCCATAATAAATTTAGCAAAGAAAGGCAATGTAGAATGGATTGTAGTGGAGCAGGACTTCACTAAAAGAGAACCTAGAGAGAGCATGAGGATTAGTAGGGAGTATCTTAAGCGAGAATTCGGACTTTGATGAAGAATATGCTTGAAGAGCTTACGATAGACCTTAATAAGTGTAAAGAGGTAGCAAAAGCTATAAGATCATTAACTTTAAGGTTAGATACATTTACAGATCCTAACTACTATCCACCAAAAAATGAAGATCCTGACTTAGTTGCAAACTATTTCTTCTTCATGGTGGCCATAGATCATAGAACTGGAGTTCAATCTAAACCCTTTAAGGGCATAATAGATGGTAGGACATATGAAGGATCCGATTTATTATACAGACTTGGGATGTTGAAGTATAAGGAAGACCCAGAGTTCTTCACAACAGACAGAATGAGGAATATAACTACGGAAGAGGTTACTAAATGGCTTTCAGTAAGGAAACCGAACTACATGACCATACGCGATCCTGAAACTAGAGCAATGCTCTTAAGAGATGCTGCAATAAAGCTTGAAGAGCTATACTCAGGAAAAGCTCTCAATATATTTAAAGGGAAAGATGTAGGCCTATGGTTAAGGAGGCTTTCAGAGTTCCTAGCGTATAGCGATCCAGTAGCTAAGAAGTCGTTTTTGCTTATAAAGTTCTTGGAAAGAAGAGGGTTAATACCTAAGGTGAGAGATGAGGAGCTAAGAGTTCCAGTAGACAATCATCTTACTAGAATAGCTTTTAGATTAGGCATAGTTATACCAGACGAGGAAATAATTAACTACATAAGGTTAGGAAGGGAAGTTAGTTACTATACAGATATATTCATAAGGCTTATAGTAAGAGAAGCATACTCGATTATATGCGTTAAAGCGGGCATAAGACCAACATATTTAGATGATCTGCTTTGGTCCTTAGGAAGGACGTGCTGTACTATAGACAGACCAGTGTGTCTTTATGGATGTGATAGAAAGGAATGCAATACGAGAAATATATTAGGTGGATGCAATAAAAAGTGTATATTTATGGATATATGCAGTGTAGCGGGGAGTAAGAAAGCGCTTGAAATACGTGAGCATACTAAAATCAATACATGGTACTATTAACCTAATTTAAGCGATCATGTTGTCAATAAGAAGAACACTAACGATAATAGGAACGCAATTATCCACATACGGACATTACCTTTGAAAACCTTAAATCCATCAAGAGGAGGTATGGGAAGAAGGTTAAATAGAGCATAGAGAGCGTTTATGTTCGAGAAGACGTATAGATATGTAGAGATGGGATAATGGATAATTCGAGAGAAAAAGATACTAATAGCAGCCATAACTACATTTGAAAGAGGGCCTGCAAGAGCAATTTTTACATTCACATCTCTTGGTAAGACATATGCATAGATTATTACGGAACCTAAGGCAATAATCCTGAAGAACGGTAAAAAGGCCGTTAAGAGGGATACTAAAAACCACGACGGGAATATCACATAGCGGGCTAAGTATCCATAATGACGGGCGACCTGTCTATGAGCAAGTTCATGTATGAGGAAGGAGGGAGCGGTAAGAAGTAGAATTACAATGAAATACCCTAGACCTCTACGAATGAGAGAGAAGACACCAGTATAGATGAAAGCTAAGGCTAGGAGGGATATCATCAGTGCGAGCACTTCGTTCCTATTTAACGCCTCAATTATGCTAACCACGCCATATCGGCGTCTAGGATATGGATATAGGTACATGATCACACCTAAAGCGTATTAGTTAGTACTTAAGCAGATGTTCGTAGTTAAACGTTTAAAAAAGTACCGGATAACATTATACTAATGCATCTTAATCAAGGACGTCTAGAAGAGATACTAAAAGGACTTGGCGTGGCTAGAGTAATAGAGAAGGAAGAGTTTTCAAGACTTGTTAGAAATGCCCTTGGTGTAAAGGAGTTAAACGTAGACGAAATACCTTATCGAATAAGAGAAGATTATAGTCGATTTTCACGTAAAAGGACAGTATTCTTCAGGTATCGAAAAGAAGGATACCTCGAAGAGAAATTAGATAATATGGATGTCTTAGGAGAAGGATTGATTAGGACTTCGTGGATGCTTCACAACATACATATGATGAGGAGTTGGAGGGCACGTAGAGCGAAAATCGAAGCTTACGATAAAGACCTTCTGACTAAGGTAATAAAAAGGGCGTCGCTATTTTATGGTGCTGATCTAGTTGGAGTAGCGCCATATGACGAAAGATGGGCTTATGCAGAATTCGATCCCCCATTTAAGGTTAGATATGTAGTGGTTTTAGGATTTGAAATGGATATAGGCGCTAATAGGGATGATATTATTCTTTCAGCAGAAGTAGGGCTGAATTATTCAAGGATGTCGATTACGGCATTACTGGTATCAGAATTTATTAGAAGTTTAGGCTACAATGCATTACCGCAAGGTAACGAGGGTAGCCTAACAATACCATTTGCGGTTTTAGCTGGATTAGGAGAGGTTGGAAGAATGGGCTTATTAATAACTCCAGAGTTTGGCGCTAGGGTTAGACTCGCTAAAGTACTTACTGATGCACCGCTTGTACCAGATCGTCCTATAAGCTTCGGCCTGTGGGATAAATGCATGAACTGTAACCTCTGCGCTGATGCATGCCCTGCAGGAGCCATACCATATGGACCGCCATCTTGGGAAAGTAGAGCTGGACAGATAGGAGTACTTAAATGGAGTATAGATCCAGTTCGCTGTTATGAATACTGGCGTAAAATAGGACATAGCTGTGCTAAGTGCATATATGCGTGTCCTTACAGTAGGACATTATGGGACATGTATCGTATCGAAGCCAGACAAAAAGCGTTAAGAAAGATAACAGGAGGAGTTTGAAGTATTAAATTTTGAAAAGTCTGTGATTATCTATATAATAATCACTACATTGCTAGTCAGGTGAGATAGGTAAATAAAATTTAAGAGATCATTCGTACCTCACTCCCAATTTAATTACTTTCTCAGGGTGCTTATCTATCAATTCATAAGCTTCTACTACTTTATCAAAGGGTACTATAGGATGTAACATTCCTTTAACTGTTAGCTTCTTCCTCTTAAATAGCTCAATTACAGTCTCGTATACCCTTTGTCTAGTCCACAATGGATATTCACGATAGGGCTCGCTCTCTACTCTAGCTCCAGAAATTATCACTTGCCTATTAAAATGGAACTCCTCACCTAGGAAAAGTCCTTTAGCTTCGCCATGATACCATGAGACAGGGACAATTCTTCCACCATAACATGTAGCTCTAATTGCTTGATGTAAGGCTTGGTAAGAACCGCTTATCTCAAGGGATACATCGACCCCCTTACCTTCAGTTAACCTCTTTATTTCTAATCCGACATCGCATTCAAATGGATTTAAAGTTACGTCTGCACCGTATTTTTCGGCCAGCTTCCTTCTGGTATCTAGTGGATCAACGCCTATTACGAATATGGCTCCAGAAAGCTTTGCCATTTGGACTGCCATTAAACCAATAGCCCCTAATCCAAATATTGCAACTTTTTCTCCTAATCTTATATGGCCTTCCCTAACAGCCATGAGCGCTACTACAGCAGGATCTATACAAACTAATTCTTCGTCACTGAGTTCAGGGGGAGCAAGCCATACCTTATCTTCAGTAACAGTATGTGTCTCTCTTATAGGGAGATAACCGAATACTCTATCGCCAACTTTAAAGTTCTTCACATTTGTTCCAATTTCAGTAACAACGCCTACAGTCATATTCCCCATATACATTGGATAGATGCTTTTCTTCTCCTTACGTCTAATGAATAGATGCAGTTGCTCATTGAATTCCTTATCTATGAAAGGTACCTCACCTCTATAGAAAGCCATCATAGTACCATGTTTTTCAGCTGAAAATACGCTTTTTATTCTCACTTCGTTTGGCTTTAAAGGACGCTCTTCATACTCTCTTATAACTAATTTTCGAGGAGCCACTAATAGCAATTCTCTAGGCATTATGACACCTAAATATGATTCTATTACTATAGATTATATAAGGAATGAGAGAGTGGCAGTAGGTCAGCTTTTAATTATCATCACGTTTATCTGTTTAATAATCCTTATAATCTCGATATTGAAATTTGGCGTTCCTTGTGCCATATATGTGCCAACTCCAATAAAAATTGCTAGAAGAGCACTATCTCTTGCCGGACTGAAGCCCCACGAAATATTATACGATCTGGGTTGCGGAGATGGGAGAGTATTAATTCTGGCAACCATAGAATATGGTGCCTTTGCAGTAGGTGTTGAGTGTAATCCGCTACTAGCATGGATAGCTAGGAGGAATGTAAGGAGAGCGAACGTAGAGGAATTCGTCAAGGTGATAACAGGGAATTTATTCAATATAAACTTACATAAAGCCGACGTGGTCTTCCTATATCTAAGTCAATACGCTAATGAGAGACTCAAAGATAAGATGGCCAAAGAGCTAAAACATGGTGCTAGGGTAGTTACGTATATATTTCCGATAGTTGGTTGGAAGCCTTTAGTTAAAGATGAAAAGCAAAACATATACGTATACGAAATTCCATACTCGCTAAGCGATGAAAAGGGAAATATAAATCCTAAGTAATACACCGATTTGTCGCACATCATGAGAAATGAGACAAGGATTATATGCCACTAAGCAAGGTATATTACAATCAAGTTTGTATGTAATATATCTACTGAGTAGCCATTTACATCGTGATTTATAACATCATTGTCGTAGTCAAGAGTTATGTTCAAATAGACCTTTTTATAAATATAGTGTATCGGGGGATGCGCATGGGAAGACCATGTCCTGTCTGCGCCCGAGGTATGTTTACATACAAATCGCTGTTAAAGCATATAAAGAGGGCGCATAGCTGGTACTTTAAGGAGTTCATAGAGCCAAAAAGTAAAGGTGGAGGAGTAGGTACGAAGAAGAAAGAAGAGTAGTTAGTAAATGATTAAGTTATTTACCTTACGCTGTTCGTCATGGTTTTACCACTACTTTTATTGCATCATATTTATCCTTATGAAGAGCTATTTCAAATGCTTCATGAATCTCATCTAAAGAGAATATATGAGTTATAAACGGCCTTACCTTTACTCTTCCGCTGGCCAGCAAATTAACCGCTATGGTATATTCATGGTATAAGTTATTTGCTGAGGAAGTAATGCTCTTTTCTCCGCTTAACATTGTCAAGTCTATTGTAAGCTTTGTTTTAGATAATGCTACGAGGACAAGGCGTCCTCCTCGAGCTAACAAATTTAAGCCACTTTTAACGGTATCTGCTGTACCAACGGTATCGAACACTATATTAACACCATGTCCGTTCGTCAAGTTCATTATCTCTTTAAAGATATCGTCTCTCTTGCCATTTAAAGCTACATCAGCACCTAGCTTTAAAGCTACATCTAATGGCAACTCCCTTACATCTATTGCTATGGTCATAGTTGCACCTAATACCTTCGCCACTTGTAATATCATCAATCCGATAGGACCTTGCCCGATTACAGCAACACTATCACCGGGTTCAACGCGTCCTCTATTATTAGCATGAACTGCTACGGCTAGACCATCTAACTGTGTAGCTTCATCAAAGCTTATACTATCTGGTATACTATGCGCCTTATCATCCCATACTGGTACGTATTCAGCAAAGCCCCCAGGTACATAGTCTACATTACGCCATCTACCATCATGTCCTATATGAAGCATGTCAGCGCATAGATTGTGCAGACCCTTCCTACAATAATAGCACTTACCGCATGACTTAAAGGCAATAATGCCTACTCTATCACCTATTCTACCTTTAAGATCATTACGTCCAACATCTACTATTTCACCTGCTATTTCATGACCTAAAATTATGTTAGGAGGCATCTTTTCATCTATACCAAGAGTATGTAGAGCCCAAGGATTTTCACCTAAATAATACCGTACATCACTTCCACAAATGCCGCATGCACGAACCTTTACTAAAACCTCATCTGTATTTAGAGAAGGAATAGGAACATTCTTCAGGACTAATCTACCGGGCGCTTCTAGGATTGCAGCCTTCATATAATTTCTTGCCATATAGACCCCTAAGAACTCTCTAGGGAAATATGGAATAAAACAATTATGTTTATCTCTCACATTAGCTGATGACTTGTAAAAGGGAACTTCGCTTTAAATTTAAATAAATGCTGAAAACGATGCATTTGCATAGTTTTTCATTAGCAATTTGTATATAAGTGACTCGATAACCTAAGAACATTTTATTTATAGATAAAATAATTCTATAGAACAAAAATATTATATATGCTCTTTGTACTCTATTAGAGCTAGGAGCCCTGCTAAGGCTAATAATATAACGCCCAAGTAGAGATACTCTTCTAGTATTGATAGCCTTGGCTGAGGAAAAATGTACCATAACAGTAGAGTAATAGATAATGCAAAAAACGTAATAGATAACATAAGGACTACTTGCTTTCTCAATAACGATGCTAATTCAGCGCAGTCTATTCCTAACTCCCTGAAGTGCTTAGAGTACTCATTGATGCATATAACATAAATTTCGATAATGTAAAGAGTTGAGAGAGCAATGCCGATCGTTAATATCTCAATAGGTGTTACATTATTGGAACCAAATATATATGTCTTCATGATTGCAGAAATAGAGGAGATGGGCGATATTATTGGCAGTATAAAGGTATAAGTTAGAATAGCAAAAACAAGGTTTCTCTTAGTGCCCTTTTGTCTAATCATAGTACATATAGACGATAGGAATATTAATGAAGGCAGAAAGTACTTTAAAAGCCTAATTACGTTTAGAGTTGTGTACCTTAATATGTGTAACTTTGTTGCAAGATAAAGAATTAATTTGTCTAAGCCTTGAAGCTTACTTATTACATAGAGAGTTATCGAGTAGCTAATAAACTCGCATACGAAAAGTATTATAATTGGGATCATCTTATCATCCTCAATAATAATGAAGCTACTTGATTAAACGACCTCCTGCCGATATCCCATCTAATGGTCATCACTTTTAATCTCCTCAGTTGGGAATACATCTTCTTTTTCATGTAATATGAATAAGCCAATACTATATTTTGTTCATCGGTACTTTTAGCAATCAGATAGTAAGGAGATACGTCAATTATTAGGATTGGTAGGAAGGGGGATTTCCTATAGAACTTTCCCACATGGCTTCCTATGAATTTTATACAGTTGACTACTTCAGGCAAGTTATTATACGTAAGGTTGGTTATTATTATGGTAAGGGGAATACATTCAACTATCCATCGTTCAATGCTTTTTAATAATCTATCAAGTGAAACCTTGTTCGATACACCCTTTATTCCAACTAACGTGTTGATCACTCGTACGTATTGCTCTG
>JAGGUS010000091.1 GCA_021158375.1 Thermoprotei archaeon | reverse complement strand
GTCTGGGATGATGTGAATAGTAGGATGTACACCCCAGTGAGTCGTGTATGGGCTTATGATGGGTGGAAGGGCTACGTGCTCTTCGAATGGGATACATTCTTCAACGCCTCTACACATTTTTAAATACTTCTAATGATTTCTAATTACTTTTAATCCTCTATGGGCTATTATGTATGCACTTGCCATGTGTCTATCTAACCCTTTTGTTTTCATAATTTCTCTGTGTTTACAACTAGAACTTGTCCCCCTCGGATCTACTAATATTGGCGTTAACCCAAGTTTTAGAACCATTAACACTCCATGTTGTAAGAGCTGTTTCTTGGCAAACCTCGATATCTTCCTGTTACCGCTAGAAGACTTAATTTTGCTACGTTTCTTCACTACAAAGAGATTCTCGAATGTAACATATTTAACACCTATCCTTCTTGCATAGCTTAGTAACTCTTTCAATTTCTTCAACCTAACATCTCTAGCCTTATCCCTTGAATAACCATGTAAAGTTACCTCAGGAAACCAAACAGTTTTTAACGTTACAATTCTCCCAACAGAGTCCACAACAACCATGTTTATTCTATCGCTGTTCAAATCTAAACCAGCAATCAGACCATAACCCTCTCGCTTCAGAAGAGAGAAATGCTCTAGGTATAGATATAGCGGTACAGAGACATGTATCTCTATTCTACCTTCCCTAAAGACTATGTGAATGCCATACCCGTCTTTCCGTTGTTTTGCTAACTTAACGAGTTCATGCAATAGTGGAATGTACTTTCTACCAAAGAAAGCCCTACAATTTACCCAAGAACCATCCCAAGGATACTTGATGAGCACTTGGAAGTATTTATCACTTGGTTCTAGCTTTACGTTTCTATTGCCTCTATCACACTTATTACCTCGTGATATAATAAACAACTTCTTGATGTGTACATGTCTAGGATTACCATTATTGAACTTACACCCCTCAACTATAAGTTTTGCATATTTGTATGCTGACTCCAAGTAAACATAGTTTGGGAGTACATGGTAGAACTTCTTTGTAGCATCTTTCATGGAGACCTTATTAGCAACTTCTCGTACCATCAACTCTATAGTTCTCCTAAAGCTCCATGCTAATCTAGTGAGCTTCATATAATTCTCTGGAGTCTCAGGTATAAGTTTGCCAATAACTGCTACATGAGTAATTAAATCTTCTACATTACTCAGTTTTAGTGAAGACAACTACTATCACCTCCTTACCATGAAGATGCTTCATCCTTTCAGCAACATGCTTTGGAATATAGATTCCTAGAGACTTCCCCCTACCGAGCTTGGAAAGTTTAGCAGTAAACACATAGACTTTACTCATTCACGTACACCAAGTATGTATAAGACAGAAAAATTTATAAGTCTTGCTGTCTATATCCAATAGTGAATGAGCTCGATGAGCTAGGCGAGGGGGACTGTTGATGAAGCCCCTTGTCGCCTAAGGGAGGTTCGCTCCCGAAGGGAGGCATAGGGCGGATGAGAAGGGGTGATGAGGGCGAGCAACCAAAATAATTAAAATTACTACTAGAAGTAACGATGAAACCCGAACCCTCAAAATATTTGCCACTTAAAATCTTGTATGTAATCCAGTTTGAGAGTTTCCAGAGATGGAAAAGAAGAATACCGGAAAGCGAATTCATCACTCCAGGCATAAGTCGCTCATCTATTGGAATCAAGTCGATCCAGTTATCAATAAACTCCATTAACATACCAGCCTCGCCGGGGAATTTTCTATAGGTTTCCTCTCTGACCTCCTTCAATACCTTACCGTAGACCTTGTAATACTTTTCAAGAGGCATAGATCTCTTATGACAAGACCATATATGGAGGCGATTTATTAGTCTCCGTACCAATTTCTTAACCATACAATATTATTAATGTGTAGACCTTCTAAATTTCCACTTACTTAAGCTTCAGAAAAATCATACCTTACGATCAATAGTAAAGCGGCGACGGTATTATGTGCTAAACCTACGATACCAGAAGTGAAGAAGAGATCGAAGGAGAGGCTAAAAGAAATAGTATACATATTACAATCCCGTCAGAAACACCATATTAGAAAGGAAGATATTAGTTTAAAGTTAGGAGCACTTCTCATATTTGAGTCTTAACACTTGCCAGTACTAGTCAAGAAGATACCTCAAGCAAAATGCTTAAGGATATTATCTAACTATTCATAGGGGGCACACATGGTCAAATCTGAAGGCAATATGAGTTCATTAGAACGAACGCTTAAGGCTCTATATAGACATGCATTACAAAAGAACATGGTTCCCAGCTTGCCGCCATTATAGTCCCAGCTGCAGTCCTTAGCCTTATAATTAAAGACAAGACAGAATTTACGTTAGAGAACATTTACAAGGAAATAGAAGCAATACGTTCTCAACTCGAAAGAAACAGCGAGAAAATATGTTAAAATAACTCAAAAGATCTCCCACCCCTCTTGTTAGCTTCTATATGGTATATCGTGGATTTTTAGAAAAGAGAGGAGATGGACCTGCTAAATATGCTCTTACCTTCGAACTTACTGAGGAAAATCGTAAATTAATAAAAAGATACCATGATAAAATAATGCAAATATTTTTCTAAGAAATGATGATAGAGAATGCGTTTTCAAAATGAGATCAAAATCACTAAGGAGATATACAAGAGGGACTTTGCATTCTTTTCTTTTGGAAGATGAAGAATAGGATCAGAAAAGTCTAAAGGAGAAGAGGGATAAAGTACGAGTCGTAATAGTCGTAATTTGTCTTCCTATACTAAAGTCAGAAGAATTGTATAGTTTATTATGTGAGAGACGCTAGTAGTACTAATATTAAGGCATTCATTAGATATGATCTCATATGCAGTCCACCAAGATAATATTTGAGAGGTAAAAATTAAATTTTTAACCCCCAAGTTCTAATTAGAGGTTAGAATTGTGATTCCCAAGGATTTACCTATAAGGACTTCTTTAAAGAGGTTATCTTTAATCATTCTAGTAATGATGGTGCCTTGGCTTATAGCCTATGTGACGGGGTTTACGTTTTTTACGGCTCTTATGGCTTTATACTGGTTAACACCAATAGGCACAATCTTAATGGCTTTTAGCTTAGCATTGATAATTGGAATAATCTACGGCTGTCTAAGTACAGCACTTAGCGACCCATATTCCCACCTAAAGGCATTTGCCTATGCCCACGGACTATTCACATCAACAACCTCACTACCACTACTATATACATTCATATTTACAGAACAAGTGGATCCAATAAGGTTTCCTGAATTCTTTAGATTTACGATACCATTATGGATAGCATTACCAGTATACTTCTCGTTATATACGGTATATGTGTTGCTAGCATATAGGTCTTTATCAGAGATAGTAAGTTATCATTCTAGAAGACCTTTAAAAGATGTGGTAAGATATTGGAGGCTAGGAGCGATATTTTGCTTATTAACAGCAATAATTATCGTATTCGTTATCATTCACAATCTGCTAAATCCAGAAAAGTCTTTCATTAACCACGCCTTATCTCCCATTCTAGCGATAATTGCTGTAGTCTTGCTTACCTTAAGCTTGGATGAGCTCTTTTTTGGTGGTAGGTTTAGGAGAATTAGATACCCAATAATAACACCATTAATAGCGCATATGGCTTGGGTGTTTATGCCTTTACGTGGTCATGGAGGGGTACTTTCACCATCAGGAGAATGGGCGTTTATTCTATTTTCTACTGGTATGTTCCCACTTCCAGGCCTTATTACAATTGCTGGCCCAGATCATATAATGACTTATGGAGTTGCCTCTGCATATTTTCACTATAAGTTTAAGGTTGGTGTAGAGAATCCTCCTAGCTTAATATTAGTCTCTCTTGGTTTTTGGATCTTCTTTGAGTTTCTTGCCTTCTATAAGTTGTTAACATTTTCATCAATTAGGAAGGATATTGGAGGAGTGTTAGACTTCATACTAGATGTTCTGAAGATAAAATTGATAACTGTTAGAGCTAAGGCTAGGGCTTTTGGGGATGGTAGGCTTGTTATTTATGTGATAAATGAGAGTTATAATG
>JAGGUS010000050.1 GCA_021158375.1 Thermoprotei archaeon | reverse complement strand
CTATTAGTACGTCCTCCCATGGAAATAATACCTTTTTCAATATTGATGTGGGAGCCTCCTTGATAGTAGATGGTATAATTCTATCCTCATTATTCTTCATATCAAGCATTTTAGTCCCATTAGGTAGACATATACCATTCCTTAAATATCTTTAAGAATATTAAGGACTTTAAATTGAAAGTTTAACTCCTCATATAATCTTAAAGATTTAGAGTTATCGAAATGCGGAAATCGTTAATGATAGCTCTTACGGTTTTGAATGCATCGCTTTATGCAATAACAGCTTACGCTACCGCTTATATTGAGAGTCCCTGGGGTCATAGTCAATTTAGACCAGCCATAATAATTCCCGCACTATTTGCTATGATTTTCGGTTCTTGGGTCGGAGGTATTGGTGCTGCAATAGGAACGCTTATCTGCGATTCCATTAAACACGGGACGCTCTATATGCCAAGTCTAATAGCTACCGTACCCGCTAACTTCCTAGCCTTCTTCTTATATGGTTGTATTTTAAGGAAAGGGTTCACTTGGGATAAATTCGTTATGACATCTGTCCTAAGCCTCTTCATAGGGAATTTCGTTTGCGCCATACTTCTTGATGGTATTATACTCTATGAATACCTCTTTTTATAATAAATAGAATATCGGAGTTCATCCTATTATCATTAGGATTAACCGCATGGTGGTTTATAACTATGTTGCCGTTTCAGCTACTAATAACTCCATTCCTCGTAAAGATAGTAGCAAGAACCATTCCAAGTGTAGTGTCCGATATTCTCTTTAAGATCTCATTAGGATCTCCCCTCCCAATGAAGCGTTTATCATTAGCACTATTAGTTCCAGGACTTATTATGTTCCTAATAGGAGTTCTCTTAGTGGTTCATCCATCAGTAGGCTTAATGCTTACAGAAGGTCTTAAGAATGCCGAAATGCTGGCGTCCCTTATCAAAGTGATGTTTCTAATAACTGGACTTAGCGCCATTATAATAGGCATAATATTTCTATTAACGGCAAAACTCAGAATGCCTTCCTACCTAAGATATTGACTATATCTTCCTTCTGTATTCTCATATTTCTGGGATTCCTTGCAAAGATATAGCTAGTCCATAGTTCCCATGGATGCATCATTATGCTTAATTCCTTAAAGAAACAATATAATAGGGCCCCTAAGCTTGCTGTATACCAAAAATGGAGAGAAACTCTTCCTTTTTTACTTTTACCTATAGCCATACATAGTCTATTGCATGTTCCCTTATGGAGATCATAGCTTGTATGTATATTTACAACGGGGCCTTTCTCAGTCCATATATGTTTATACCCTAAGAGAAGCAGAGATCCTACATCCACATTTTCAATTATTACGATTCCCTTATCTGTTATTATATCTGATAGGGTTGAGAATAAGATCAAGGAATCCCATGGACTGAAGTGCGATATGCTATTTCCGTAGAGCAGTACTATGTCATATTTTCTTTTTAATTTATGAATCTCAAGAGCATTTAGCATTATAGTCTCAACATCTATGCCGAGTCTTTCTTTAGCCCACTTCTTTGCTATGCTAAGAGCTTCATTACGTATATCCACTATTGTTATGCTTATGTGCTTATCAGTTAGTCTCTTAAGTATTACAGTCGCTAATGCTGTACTTCCTATTCCGCAACCACCACATAGATCTAAAATCTTAATCTCTCTTTTATCTAGTAACTCTTTTACGAATTGGTGCTTTGTTATATACTTCATTACCTCCAAGCTCCGTATGTAATGCCTGTATCCTTGCTCACTATATGGATTCCAGCTTCTATCGAACATTCTGTAGTATTCATTTATTCCATTAAGATCCAAGAACATCCCCTTTCATACTATATCTTGAGTATTACGTTTACTGGACACCCTAACATCTTACTTAATTTGTCTAAGGTATTACTGATCCCACATATTGCAAATATCCCTCTTACATTAACCTTTGCTGACTTACATATTTCGTATAAAGCCATAATGGTAGATCCAGTTCTTATTATATCGTCTACTATTAGGAAGTTCTCTCCCTTCTTCATCAAGATTTTGGGTACGTAGAGATATCTATAAAGGCCTGAAGGATAAATATGCCTGACCTCTATAAACGAATCAACTCCTACTTCCTTTTCTTCCTTAGCTATTACTATCCTAGCGTTAAGTTCACTTGCTATGAGTGTTGCAATAGGTACTCCGTCAGTCTCTTTTGTTAACACGCCATGTATGTCTTTATAACCAAACTCATGAATTGCAATCCTTGCTACGCTTCTTAAAAGAGATGCATCTGAAATTACACGTGTTACATCTATTACTCCGTTCTTTATATTGACTCTATTCTTCACATGATCTTCTATAGTGTCCTTTAATAGTTTCATTATTTCGTGGCATCTTTCAAGAGGTGGGAGGAATTTTCCCGTAGCATATCTACTAAGAGTTTGGGGGGGCAACTTTATTCGCCTTGCTATCTCTTGATATGAAAGACTGCTCTTCAGCGTTCTTAAAGCTTCAACAGCATATACCCTATATTTTATTTCATCGTATCTGCTCAGCACACTATGAATGTTAGTAGATCTTTTATTTTAACATATTTTCCATTTTAAGGCTCTCTTGCTTTAATTTTCTCCTTTTTATGCTTAATGACTTCCTTTATGAATTCAAGGTATACTGGTGATGGTCTGTTAGGCCTACTCTTAAATTCTGGATGGAACTGTACACCTACTATCCCTTTAGCATTCTTTATCTCTATAGCATTTATTATTCTCCCCTTTTCATCAGTAGCTGAAATTATAAGCCCATATTTCTTTCCCTTTTCAGCGTATTCTGGGATTATGTGATATCTATGTCTAAACCTCTCTACTATACGCTCTTTCTTATATGCTTCATATAGTTTAGTATTTTTAATCACTCTTACTACATGTCCTCCTAATCTCATCGTCCCTCCTTTCTCATCTATTGCTTTCTGTTCAGGTAGTAGATCTACTACTGGATGGGGTGTATTTGGGTTGACCTCTGTCGAATTTGCACCATGTAGTCCCATTACGTAACGTGCGAAGGCGACAAACAATAATTGACATCCGAAACATATCCCCAAGAATGGTATATCCTTCTCTATAGCATATCTAGCTGAGAGTATCATGCCTTCAACGCCTCTTGAACCAAATCCAGGTGTTAGCAGAACGCCATCTACCTTTTTCATCTCTTCCTCTAAAAGACCAGGATCATCCTCGAATGTCTCCGTCTCAACCCACTTTAT
>JAGGUS010000139.1 GCA_021158375.1 Thermoprotei archaeon | reverse complement strand
TTACCTAAATTGACTAGAGGCTATACTATTCATAGAGGTGATATAGTTAAGGCCAATTTTGAATACAAAAAAGGTAAGTTTGTGGCAATTTCAACAGAAAATGGAAAATATCATGCTGTGGCAAAGGTTATTAGAGGGAGTAGACTATTTGTAGTTAAGGCTTGGAGAAGCATTAAACCAAGCTACATAAATCGTCGATCCTCATTACAAGATGTAATAAAGGCTAACTCTCATAGATTGAATATACTTGTTAACAAAGCTAAACTAATAATGCAAGATGTTATTGAGAAATATGATGGATCTCCTGTTGTCTCTTTTTCTGGAGGTAAAGATAGCTTAGTTGTATTAGATATTGCCTATAATATGCTCGGAGTAGAGCGCGTAATATTTAATGATACTGGTCTTGAACTCCCTGAAACCATTAGGACTGTAGAGGAGATTGCTAGTTTTTTTAATATTGATATAATCACTGCTTCCGCTGGGGATGCTTTTTTCAAGGCTTTACCTAAGATGGGGCCTCCTGCAAGGGACTATAGATGGTGCTGTAAGATATGTAAGCTAAGGCCTATCGCACAAGCATACAAGAGAGAAATTAGAGGCCTAGTTATAAGTCTAGTAGGACAGAGAAAATATGAATCATTCGCACGTGCTCATTCTCCCATTGTTAGCAGAAGTCGATGGATTCCTAGTAATATTGTAGTTGCGCCTATAAACGATTGGACAGCATTAGATGTATGGCTCTATATATTCAACAAGGGATTGATCCCTAATGAGTTGTACTTTAAGGGGCTTGATAGAGTTGGGTGCTGGCTATGTCCTGCGTGCGAACTTGCTGAATACGAGATAGTAAAGAAACTTCACCCAGACTTATGGAACCCTTGGGAAAAGTATCTTAGCAAGTGGGCTAAAGAGCATAATTTACCTAAAGCCTGGGTCTATTATGGTGGTTGGCGTTGGCTTAAAATACCTGGTGACTTCAGAAGATTTATGCAACAGACCCATGTAGATACTAGCTCTTTTGATATTCCTCGCTACTCCATAGATATCCATATACTTAAAAAGGATAAAAATCGTATCGCACTAAAGATAAAGCCTTTTAATGTGAACTATTTCTTACGGTTTGCACCTATATTAGGTGATACTACATTCTCGCACAATATCGTTATAACTCTTAACGAAGGCTTCATTTATATAATACCGTCCGAAAATAAGGTAATAATTCAGAGCCATAGCGAACTATCATATGACCTCCTCTATAATGCGCTTAGCGTACTACTTCGTTCACAATTATGCGTTGGATGTGGGCTTTGTGAATTATGGTGTCCCAACTCTGCTATAAAATTACTTGAGGATAATCTTCCTTACGTAGATAGGAATAAATGTAGATCATGTTATTTATGCAATGAAAGGTGTTTCATATCTAAGAGAATAGTGCCAGATATGATGAATAGGATAGGTCTTAGCGCTGGTGGTGAGAAATGAGGAGACGTATTCGAAAAGTATTCCTAGGGAGGCATTTAATGGTTAAAGGTGAATACGTAGACGCTATACTAAAGGGCACTAAAACTACTACAGTACGCCTCGGCATAGTAATACCAAAATATAGGACTATAATAATACATGGCGGTGGTAGGGTAATAGGAAAGGCGATAATTGAAGAAGTTAAACATAAGCGCATACGAGATCTTACAGATGCTGATGCAAAACTAGATGGTTTTTCAAATAAGCGCGAACTATTACGAGAACTTAAGAAGGTATATAAAGATGTAGCGCCTAGTGATTACGCTACAATAATAAAATTTAGGCTAGTTCAGCTTGCTAGAAATACGTCTGAAGATCACATGTATTTAGGATTTGATCCAGTTGATATAGCAAGAATTGCTATGCGCTATGACCTTCCTCTAAGCAAAGATGACTGGAAGATTTTAGAGTTGGTATCCCGCAAGGGGAGTATAAGGCGCGCTGCTCAAGAACTAGGAGGTCTTGAGAAGAGAAGATTAATACGTAGAGTATTAAGGAAAGTAGTTAGGCTCTTAGTCAATAAGGGAATAATAGAGCCTAAAGAGGAAGAACTAACCACAGATTTAAATGAGAAAGAGAAGAAAACGTGAAGGATCCAGAGAGTATGAGGACGTTTAAGCGTATGGAATTATTCTCATCATTAAGGATACGCGGTACTAAATTTATAGCCATTCGTTGCGATGGCCGTTGCTTCCATGAACTTACTGAAAGATTAGGTTTTAGCAAACCATATGACTTGATGTTCGCTAGAATCATGGTGTACACTGTTATATCTGTAATGAGCGCATGGCGAGATACGATAAGAATAGGTTACACGTTTTCTGATGAAATAAACTACATTCTTAAGGAGCCTTTCCCTTTTTCAGGTCGTTTGGAAAAACTAATCTCTCTCATAGCATCTACCACTAGTAGTGCGTTTACAAATGCATTAATGAGATATCTGGGAAAGACTTCACTAGTGCAGTTCGACGCAAGGATCATATGGCTTTCTGACTTAAATGATGTAGTAGATTACCTTTACTCAAGACAGAGAGAAGCCTGGCGTAATTTCATAAACTCGGTATCTTATTATATGCTTATAAAGAAGGGAATAGCTCCAAAAGACGTAGAAGCGATGCTAAGAGGCATGTCAGCTTTAAAAAGAATTAATCTTCTTGCTAAATATGGCGTAGATATCCATTCGTTTCCTACATGGATGATGAGAGGCATTTTAGTACATCTGACACGTATTAAGAAGATTGGCTTTAATCCCATTACTAAGGAGCAAGTTAAAACATATAGGAGAATCTTTAAAATAACTTGGTCACTTCCATCCTTTAAATCCGATGAAGGACGTATACTTATAAGAGATGCACTCAACTTATAAGGTGAATCCTTAACTAAAACGATAAGGATAAGAGGTGGATCTGTTGAAGGATCTGTTAATCAAAGATCTAAGTGAGGAGGATAAAGGGAAAGAAGTGACTTTAAGAGCATGGGTCCATCAGATAAGACCACTAGGAAGGCTTATTTTCATTATCCTTAGGGATTGTAGTGGCATGATACAAGCGGTAGTTAAGGAAGATCCTAAACTTCTAGACTTCGCTAAGAAGTTAAACCTTGAAGATGTAGTTGAAGTAAAGGGCACAGTAATTCCTAGCAGATCAAAAATCGCACCTATTGAAGTACAGGTGAAGTCAATAAAGATCCTAAATAAATCATCGCCTCTACCATTAGATATAAGTGGAAAGGTACCTGCTGAATTAGGTACAAGATTAAGGTACAGGGTAGTAGACTTAAAGAGGCCTGAAAACCTAGCAATATTCCGCATACAGGCTGAGCTCATGGATTCTTTCAGGCGATTTTTAAGAAGTAAGGGCTTCATTGAGGTAAGCACGCCGAAAATAGTGGCAATGAGTACGGAAGGTGGTGCTGAGCTCTTTGAAGTAAAGTATTTCGAATATAAGACCTATCTAGCGCAGAGTCCACAGATATACAAACAACTTCTGGTCATAGCTGGGTTCGAACGTGTTTATGAGGTAGGTCATGCCTATAGAGCTGAGAAGCATAATACTATACGTCATCTTAATGAATATATAAGTTTGGATGTTGAAATGGGTTTTATAGATAATGAAAACGATTTAATAAGCCTAGAGGAGAAACTAGTAAAATATATGCTCAAATCTGTGGCTGAGAACTGTTCTCATGAACTCAAATTGCTTAACGTTGACATACCTACGGTAGACAGAATTCCTAAATTTACATTTCCTGAGGTAATAGAGATATTAACGGAATATTATAACATACCCGAATACAAAGATCAAACAGATCTAGATCCAAGAGGTGAAGAACTAATCTGCCAATATGCTAAAGAAAATTATGACTGTGAGTTTGCATTTGTTGATTTATTTCCGCTCGAGGGAAGACCATTTTATACCATGCCCTATGACTCTAAGCTAGGCAGATCCTTTGATTTATTGTTCAGAGGTCTTGAGATTTCTACTGGTGGACAAAGGATACATAGGTACGATCTACTCCTTAAACGGATTAAGGAAAAAGGCCTTAATCCTGAGAACTTCAAATACTATCTTGAAGCATTTAAATATGGTGCTCCTCCACATGGAGGTTTTGCCATAGGCGCTGAACGTTTCACTATGAAGTTATTACATCTTAAGAATATACGGGAGGCCTCTCTATTTCCGAGAGATAGGTATAGAGTTACGCCATAGATCCCCCTGTTCTCAATTCAATATCTTCCCTATGCACAATGGCCTTTCATGATCTCTTAGTAATATCGTACCTAATTCTGCATCCATCTCATAGGGTTCTGCACATACCTCTCTTTCAAACCTTAGGATTATCTTGTCGTTCATCTTTCTAACAATTTTGCATGAAACTTGGGCTGAGTGAATACACGCTATAATGGAGATTCCTTCCTTCAATTCGCCACCTTCCCAAACGGCTTCTATTTCAGCCTCCTTTAATTTTCTAGGCAAGCGATCGAGGGCACTTACAATATATCCCCTCTTTATGTACTGTCTCCCTATACCTCTGAACGAGATTCCTATATCCTCGCCTGCAATAGCTCTTTCTAGTGGTTTTTGATCTTGTTCTATACTAGACACTGTACCTGCCCTATAGATTGGTGCTAATATTATTTCATCTCCTATACGTACTTCTCCTCTAGTTATTACGCCGTATGCTACATTGCCCATACCATATGTACCTATTATCGGCATTCTGAATATATCTTTAGGACGCATCCTTTCCTTGGTAGTACTTAAGAAGTTGATTATTTCCTTCATGTTCTCTCCTACAATATTTCCCTCAGGGGATATTACTATCTTTTGCGATATCCTAAGCAAATCAAGCAAGCAGTTATAGAATGCCCACAATTTCTCGTTGCTTTTATTAAGCACTAGAACTGTTGCATCAGATATAATAAGCGCAGTCAGCACATCTGTAAGGCCCTGTATAGAGCCAGGCGTATCTAATAACAGTAACTTCTTTTCCCTTAACGTTACATCTATGAATTTTATGCTCAATGTATGTCCACTAAGTCTCTCATTAAGTTCGAAGTTTACTAAAAGGGGATAATAAGATCTATATCCTAGCGCTTGTGCATCCCTCTGTGCATCCTCTATCCCCCTCTTTCCAACTTGCTTTAAATCTACTAAGATTCTTCCTATTATTGTAGACTTACCGGAGAAGGGAGGTCCTACAAAGGACACTATTTTTTTCCTCATATTATTACCTCGTCTAAACTATCAATAGGAACTACTTTTTGCTCCCTTTTCATCATATCTCTTAATATGACTTTATTCTCATTTAGTTCCTTCGGGCCAACTATTACAACGTATCTTATACCCATCTTATTTGCACGGGATAACGCTTTTCTTAATTTCTCCTTAATTAAACTACTTTCCGCTTTAATTCCCTTTCTCCTTAACATTAAGGATATCAAGAATGCTTGCTTCATTAATGAATTGTTAATAGGAATTACTAATACGCTTGGCTTGCTCTCCTCAGGTATTTTCACTCCTTGCAGACCCATTGCTATTACTAATCTATCTAAACCAAAAGCGAATCCAGCCGCAGGTATATCCGGTCCACCAAATTCCTTTACTAAATTATCATATCTTCCTCCACCACATACTTGACTTTGTGCTCCTAACTCTTTTACATGGAACTCAAATATTATACCGGTATAATATTCAAGACCTCTA
>JAGGUS010000286.1 GCA_021158375.1 Thermoprotei archaeon | reverse complement strand
ATTTTGTGATATCTATGTATATAAGCCGTATACCTCCAGGCAAAAATCCTCCTGATGATGTATATGTAATCATAGAAATACCTAAGGGTTCCAATGTTAAATACGAACTTGATGAGGAGACTGGAGCAGTATTCGTTGACCGAATACTATACACTGCAATGTTCTATCCATTTAACTACGGAATAATACCTCAAACATTAATGCCTGATGGCGATCCCGCCGATGTATTAGTAATAACTCACGAATCGCTTCTCCCCGGAACTGTAATAAGGGTCAGACCAATTGGAGTACTAGAAATGGAGGATGAAGAGGGCGTAGACCATAAGATAATTGCAGTTCCTATAGAGAAGGTGGATCCTAGGTTTGCTAATGTACGTGATGTAAATGATCTTCCTAAAGCAGTACTCAATCAAATAAAGCACTTCTTTGAACACTACAAAGAACTCGAACCCGGTAAATGGACTAAAGTTAGAAACTTCCATAACTCGAATGTAGCAAAAGATATGATCTCCAAGGCTATAGAAGCCTATAAGCAGAAAGGAGGTACATGAAATTAAATATTAAATGCGTTATGCTTTTATTTCTATCTCGAGTATTACTCATCTAGATACTGTATGAGTAATGGTAATACAACAAATAGTAAACGTCACTTTCTATATAGAATTGATTACGCTCCTGTATCCGTCAAGGATATCCTGATTAAGATGAAGAATTTAGCGAGTTTAATGGTAGGCCTAGCTTATTACTCGATACTATATGATGATAGGAAGCTAGCGAAAGAAGTATACAACCTTGAGGAGTTGGTTGATTTTCTAAATCTTCAACTCATCATGCAAGCTTCTATAGCTACTAGAAGTGCTAAGGATGCGAAACGCATGATAAGCGTATTTCGCTTAGCGTCAGCAATAGACAAAATATCAAATGCGGCCGCTGATATAGCTGCGATAGCATTCGCCAAAAGACGTACAAAAATAATGGCATCTGCTATTACTTCTTCAAGAGATATGATAGCTAGAATTAAGATAAGACAAGGATCTTCCATTGTAGGTAAGTCGCTAAGAGAAATACATAAGATATTAGATATAGTATTCGATGTTATTGCGGTAAGGAGGAATACTCGCTGGATTTTAGAGCCTAAATCCGATCTCATAGTCAACCTAAACGATGTACTCATAGTACGAGGAAGTGAAGAGGCTATAGAGTTGCTTCGTAATGCTGCAAACGATTACAAAGAGCAACGTAAAGCCATAGAGCTGTTAGATAAGGATATAATTAATGATATGATCAAGTTGAAAGAGATATCGGAGCTAATGGTCTATTTAGCATATATGTCGATAATGACTAGAAGTGCTGAAATTTCAGAATATGTACTGAATTTAGAGGATTATGTAGATAACCTCTATGTTAAGTACATGATGGACTCCATAAAGTCAAAAAGTAATTTGCCATCAGAAGACATTGTTGCCCTCCTCAGAATAGCAACAGCTACAGAAACGATAGCCGATGCCGCTGCTGAGATAGCTGAAATAATAGTAAGAGGTCTTGACCCTCATCCTATACTTACAGATGTTATACAAAAGGGTCTTGAGCAGATAATAAGTGTTAAGGTTCCGAATGCACTTAACAACGTTAAGGTGAGGGAATTAGAGCTAGAGAACTACGGCGCCCACCTGTTGGCTATAAGGCGCAATTCTGAATGGATAGTAAATCCCAAAGGTGATGAAGTTCTCTATGAGGGTGACCTATTGCTAATCAGGTGTTATGAGGAATCCGCTAATAGTATAAGACAAAAATTCAGTAAGAGGTAATCTCAGCTATGCTCTTGTTGCTCTCACTACAAGATACAACATTACTGTAGTTACGAAGTCTGCAATAGTAGAGATAACTGGATTCACAAAATTATCTGGATCATAACCTCTTCTCGATGCATAAAGCACTACCATGAAGACCATTATCGTTATGATTAATGAAGCAAACATATCTGTTGAGAAAACTACGCGTAATATGTACGTGAACGATATTTTTCCTGTTGCCTCAATTAAAGGAATAAAGCTTAATCCAAACTGCACTAAAAGTAGTGCTGAAAATGCCTGCAAGTAGTTGTCAATTCCTCTCTTTAGTACATCTCTTACTCCCTTTACAGTACCTAATGCAATGGCCGTAGTCAACCTAGAACCTATTATAGACCCCAGATCTCCTATTGAGTCTATAAGTATAGGATATATCGGCATGATTGCCGTAATGATATATCCCATGACACTCTCTATTCCTCTCAGAAATAGTCCTGTTACTAACTGGAGCATTAGTAGCATAATGAAGAAAGGCGCTATTTCCTTGACTTCATGGCTTATCTCATGAAATTCGATAGACGAGCTTAATTTTGTATAAAATACTATAAGCAGTATGCTTATCACTCCTATCAATAATGGTATGCTCAATATAGAATGTATAGTAAGGATCACTATCATTATATACCATGTAGTGACTACTGTATCAGCTACAGTAGACATGATCGGATACAAGACAACATCTGGATCAATTCCTCTTCTGAAGGACCAAAAGCCAACTATCGCGCTTATGGGAAGTGTAGAAAATGTTGCCATTAATATTGTAGAAATAACCGCAATATATGCCTTAACGATGCTTACTATTCTCCTTCCTCTTAATGCAACTACAATAGCACCACATACTAGAAGTCCCATAATTAAGGATAGAAGTGTACTTAAAATTAATTGAAGTATAACTAATTTGGTGAAATGCTTAGTATTGCTCTTTAATGAGGGAGTCACTAATCCTACATGTAATGCTGTACTTAACCTACCGCAAAAGAGTCCATTCAAAATACCCCTTAGGCTAAGCACTCCTGGATATGCAAGTAGGATCCACGTTGGATAATCCGTTATTTTATGCATCGCAATGCCCATTATCGATCCAGGTAAGAGACCACCAAGATCAAATATAAAGGAAAGCAAACTCTCTCTAAAAACTCTTAATTGGCTTGTTTTTATTGTCCCAAGATACCAT
>JAGGUS010000207.1 GCA_021158375.1 Thermoprotei archaeon | reverse complement strand
TACGTCAACATCTAGAAATACCGATTAATTATCGAACTCAAGAAATATATTAATATGTCCTCTGACAATATATTTTGCTCTCGGTGAATAATGGAGTACGATGTTGCAATAGTAGGGGCTGGTCCTGCCGGTATATTTACAGCACTTGAATTAGTCAAAAGGTCTGATCTGAAGATAGTCCTTATAGACAAGGGGGATCTATTACATAGGCGTATCTGTCCTGTTAGATTAGGCTCACGTTGTACTAGGTGTAAGCCATGTGCAGTACTCTCCGGATGGGGAGGTGCAGGCGCTTTTAGTGATGGTAAATTGACGTTATCCACTACGGTAGGCGGATGGTTATCTTCCCTTATAGGTTCGAAGCGCCTTCAGGAATTAATAAATTATGTTGATAGTATTTACCTGAAGTTTGGCGCGCCTAATAAAGTGTATGGTACCGATGAAGAGGTAGTAGCTGAGCTATCCAGAAAAGCAGCTAGAGCTAATTTAAAGCTAATCCCTATGAAAGTACGACATATGGGAACTGAACGCGCCCATGAGGTCATTCAGCGAATGTATAATTACTTAAAGGATAAGGTTGACATATTACCCAAAACTGAGGTTCTAAACATTAAGGTTACGAACTCTGGAATGAAAGTACTGGAACTGAGTAATGGAAAGATCCTTAAAGCAAAATATGCAGTACTAGCGCCTGGTAGAGCGGGCGCGTCATGGATGAAACGTATAGCGGAATCCCTAGGCGTTAAGGTTGCCAATAATCCTATTGATCTAGGTGTAAGAGTAGAAGTACCCGCTATAGTAATGGAAGAGCTAACGAATGCATTATATGATGTTAAGTTAGTATACTACTCTAAGTCCTTTGACGATAGGGTTCGAACGTTCTGCGTTAATCCTTATGGAGAAGTAATAACTGAGTTCTATGATGATATAATAACGGTGAACGGGCAATCATGCATAAACAAGCGTACTGAAAATACTAATTTTGCAATTCTAGTCACAATGAATTTTACAGAACCCTTCCGTGAACCCATAGAATATGGTAGACATATAGCTAAGCTTGCAAATATGTTAGGTGATAGTGTACTAGTTCAGCGGTTAGGCGATCTGCGAAAGGGAAGAAGAAGCACTCCAGAGCGTATAAAGCGTAGCCCTATAGAGCCAACTCTTAAAGAGGCAACACCTGGTGATTTAAGTTTCGTACTACCGTATAGGATATTAAGCAACATAATAGAGATGCTAAACGCTATGAATGATTTAACACCTGGAGTTGCAACAGATTACACGCTCCTCTATGGCGTTGAAGTTAAGTTTTATTCAGTCAGAGTTGATGTTGATCCAAAACTTAGAATGGGCGGAATACCCGGACTTTATGCAATAGGTGATGGTGCAGGGATAACGAGAGGTCTCATACAGGCATCGACAAGTGGTATATTAGCAGCACTTTCCATACTCAGTGAGATGGGTTATCCAGATAAGGATTTATCCTTAGATGAGAAATAATTATAGGGGGCTGTCAGATGAAACTCTTTAAACCTTATAACATAGAGGAAGGTAAATTCTTAGTGAGTCTGGCAAGAAGAACTATTAGGGAATACCTAAAAACAGGGCATACTCCTAAAGTAGAATCGCCTTATGAAAGGCTCATCAAAGACAAGTATGGAGTCTTTGTCACATTAGAGGTAATATCATCAAGAGGCAAAATGCTAAGGGGCTGTATAGGCTTCCCATTTGGACATAGTAATGTTGCCAACGACGTAGCATTAGCTGCAATAGAGTCGGCTACTAGCGATCCCAGATTCCCACCATTAAGTCTAGATGAGCTCTCTGAAGTAGTAATCGAAGTCTCTATACTCTCCCCTATGGAACTAATAAAAGTTAAGAAGCCTAAGGACTATGTAAACGAGGTAAAAATAGGAATCCATGGTCTTTATGTAAGCTGGGGCATTTACAGCGGGCTCCTACTACCTCAAGTACCAGTTGACTATGGTTGGGATTCTATGACCTTCCTATCAGAAGCATGTATTAAGGCAGGGCTACCTCCAGATGCTTGGTTAGAATCTGGAGTAAAAATATATCGTTTCCAAGCTCAAGTGTTTCAAGAACTTGAGCCAGAGGGTCGTGTAGTAGAACGAAATCTCATAGAGGAGGCAGTAAAAAAGGGCTTATTAGATAAAAAAGATATAGAGAAATGAGACAGTTAGCTGACCACCTTTTGTTCAAGGTATCGCTAGGCAAGGGAAATAATATATAACATTTATGAGTAAGCAGAAATCCAAGAAGCTTAAATTTCATCTGGTAGAAGTGATAATGGGAGATAGACTAATAGAAAATACTTTGAACCCTTAAGGGAGATTTTACTAATTAGACCTTAACCTTACTTACATCAAATTAACATTTATGTCTTGAGGGCTTTTGTTATCTTCTAATAGGTTAAGGATCGATCTAGCACACTCCTCATATATTTAGCGTAGTCCCTTTCAAGCCTCTCAGATAGAGTATTAAAGCTACGATAAACGCGCGATTGCTTCAAATTTTGAATTAAGTCAATGGCTTTTTACATGATAAATTTTATGGTGGGGCCGCCGGGATTTGAACCCGGGATCACGGGGGCCCGAGCCCCGCATCCTAGCCAGGCTAGACTACGGCCCCTATGGCGGGGTAAGCGGATCGTAGCCCACCTTCTGTTTAGGCGGGATTC